>DASTJG010000661.1:0-11676 GCA_035716785.1 Anaerolineales bacterium | reverse complement strand
TGAGGCCAGCCTGAAGAAGAGCATGCCCACTCCGTAATTCATCAGTGTGATATCTGTGCCTTTCTCAAACCGAAGCAGCACAGATCAATAACCAAACACAGGCAACTGTGTATTTGAAAAACTCAAAAGGAGAAGAAAAATGAACCTCATCATATATCTTATTGCTGGAGCGATCGTTGGCTATGTTGCCAGTCGGATCATGCGCACGAATTCGCAACAGGGCCTGCTGCTCGATATCGTGGTCGGCGTAGTCGGCGCGTTCCTGGCCGGTTACTTTATCAGCCCGCTGTTGGGAGTCGGGACGATCAACGATGCCATTACCTTACCCACCCTGCTGGTAACCTTGCTGGGCTCCGTGGTCCTGCTGGCGATCTATAAGGCAGTCGCCCGCCGCTAATGACAGCGGCACTGATGATCTAGTTCCATCCAAGCTTACGAAGTAGACGAGCAGGGGTGTCACCACCCCTGCTCGCCATAACAAACGGCATCATCCTCACAGGCACAGGAACGTTTCTGGAAATACGGACACAAAACCCCGTGTTTCTCAAACACTCACTAACAGTTGGGCAAGAATGACACTTCCTCCACCTTCGCAATCGTATGATTGGACATTCCGGCGGGTCGTGTGGGCAACTCTCGTGCTCATCTCTGTCTTCCTTGGCTTCTGGCTTCTCTACCGCTTCAACCAAGTCATTTTCATCTTATTTATTGCCATCGTGATAGGCACGGTGATTAGACCAGCCGTGGCCTGGCTGCATCAGCGCGGGCTCCCCCAGACGGCAGGGGTCATTCTTGTCTACCTCCTGCTGCTGCTCCTGCTCACAGGCTTCCTACTGTTGTTATTTCCGTTGATCAGCGAGCAAAGTACAACGGTTGCCGCCGCAATGCCGAACTACTACCAAAATCTGCGAGCGTGGCTGGTTAATAACCCCAACCAATTCCTTGCGGGCTTAAGCGAGTTCCTCCCAGCTACGCTGCCAAAGTTGAAGCCGGTGCAACAAACGGGACAGGAGATGATGGCTTCCGCCGGGCAGGTTGCAGGTTATGTAACAACGGTGGCCAGGGTTATCTTTACGGCCATAATTCTTCTGGTACTCGCGTTTTACTGGACCCTGGAGGGTCCGCGTATCATCCAGTCATTTTTAATGATGATTCCGCAGACCCAGCGCGAGAACATTAGTGACTTGATTTCGGCCATGGAAAGCAAGGTTGGCTTCTACATGGTCGGACAAGGTATCCTTTGCCTGGTCATTGGCATCCTGGCGCTGATTGCTTATCTGCTGATTGGCTTGCCGAATGCCCTGGTGTTGGCGCTGATCGCGGGCGTGCTGGAGGCGGTACCGATGGTTGGACCGCTGCTGGGTGCCATTCCTGCAGCGCTGGTTGCACTATCCATTGGGACCGACAAGCTGATCTGGGTCATCCTTGCGACGGTCATTATTCAGCAATTGGAAAACACATTGCTTGTGCCGCGTATCATGAAGAAAGCGGTGGGAGTTAATCCATTTGTCACGTTGCTGGCACTTTTTGCCTTTAGCTCGTTGTTCGGCCTTGCCGGAGCATTGATGGCGATCCCCATTGCGGCCATGATTCAGCTTGCACTCAATCATTTCGTATTTCAGCAGGCGACCGTGGAAATGGAAGTTTCTGATGGCCGTGATTACGCAAGCCGGCTTCGCTATGAAGCACAGGATCTGACCCAGGACTTGCGCAAGCAGGCGCGCCTCAAAAAACGAGGCTCAGATCTAACGATCAAGCAGATCGAACAAGTCATGGATGAGATCGAGACGATCACAACCAGCCTGGACGCCCTATTGGCCCGAGCCAATAATCCGGATGCAAAATGACGAAACAACTAATCGTGATCGGTACGGCAGTCATGACCACCTTGCTCGCCCTGGTGGTGTTATGGCAGTTCCGTATTGTAGTCATTTACGTCCTGGTCTCGCTTGCGCTTGCAGCCACACTCCGTCCCATTGCCAGAAGTGGATCAAGGCATAACATCGTGACACGCCTGCTTTTGATCCTGCTCTACGTCGTCAGCATCGGCATCTTCGGTCTGTTGATCGTTCTTGTCGGCAGATTGTTGATCGGTGATCTCCAGGAATTGGCCCAAAAAATAACGTTACAGAATACCTGGATGTTGCCCCCCTGGCTCGCAGGTGGCTTTTTCCAACAGGCACTGGATAGATGGTTGCCAGCACCGGATAAGCTCTTCGAAGCAATAACCAGTCAACGTCAAATGATGTTATCCGCGGTTCTCGGCTTTACCCAGGGCGTCGGCGGCATCGTGAGCGCCTTTATCGTTATTCTGTTCCTGAGCATTTATTGGAGCATCAATCAAAATCATTTTGAACGTCTCTGGCTCTCGCTGCTTCCATCTGAACAGCGCACGCATGCGCGCGACATTTGGAGGACCCTTGAGCATGATCTGGGCGCCTATATCCGCAGTGAGATCATCCAAAGTCTCCTGGCGGTGTTACTACTAGGGCTTGGTTATTGGCTGCTTGGATCCCCATACCCGGCGCTGCTGGCAGTGGTTGGCGCGATAGCCTGGCTGGTTCCCATGGTAGGGGCAGTCCTGGCCGTGATTCTGCCACTACTATTGGGATTGCTGACCGGTGCAGAGCTTAGCCTTTTTACAGTTCTTTATACACTCATGGTATTGATTGCTTTGCAAGTCTGGGTCGAACCACGCCTTTTGAAACGCAACTGGGATAATCCCATTCTGACCCTGGTGATCCTCCTCGCCATGGCAGATGCTTTTGGTCTGCTGGGAATCATGGTCGCGCCGCCCTTATCGGTCATTTGCCAGATTCTTTGGAAATTGCTCGTCAGTGACCGACTTGCCCCAGATACACCAGTTCAGGTTTCAGATCTCAAAGAACGGCAGGCGCGTCTGTGGGTTGCCATAAAGGAGATGGATGAACTGCCTCCACCATTGGTAATCAGTAGTATGGAGAGGCTCACCTCTCTGCTTGAGAAAGCTGAACCCATTCTGCAAGCGGCTCTGCCGCCTGAACCCTCCGATCTACTTCGCCCATCCCAGCCTTTCACCGGCGAAGACAGGTCATCTATATCCACAAAAGCCTGAACACAGGATGATCAAGGATTTATTTTCCAGACCGGCAAACGCTCTCCGTTGACATGTTGATCGGCGGGCTCCTGCGGATGCGGCAAGTAAATTTCGAAATGAGGCAGACATTTTATGAATGTGAATAATAAACTCCACCGTTCTATTTTACAAAGCATCGCCAGGCAGGCAATGCTCGAGCGAGGCTTGCTCCCTGATTTTTCCAGTGACGCACTCGCTGAGCTTGCCAGGCTTCAGATTCCTGCGGTAACGGGAGATGGACCAGCCAAAGGTCAGCCTGGGATTCGCGACATGCGGAATCTTCTGTGGGCTTCCATTGACAACGATGACTCGCGTGACCTGGATCAGCTTACCGTTGCCGAAGCAATGCCCACCGGTGAAGTAAAGATCCGGGTCGCCATAGCTGACGTGGACTCGTTTGTAAAAAAAGAATCGGCGCTTGACAAGCATGCCAGTCATAACACTACCTCGGTATATACCGCTGCCGAGATATTTCCCATGCTTCCTGAAAAGGTTTCTACTGATCTTACCTCCCTGAATTTCGATCAGGATCGCCTTTCCATTGTTGTCGAAATGCTAATAAATACAGACGGATCACTTCAGGAATCCCAGATCTACAGGGCCTGGGTACATAATCACGCGAAACTTGCTTATAACAGCGTGGCAGCCTGGTTGGAAAATAAGGGAGCCATTCCTCAAGCAATTGTTGCCGTCAATGGGCTGGCTGAGAATCTGCAACTGCAGGATCGGACAGCCCAAAGCATGAAGGATTTTCGTCATGTCCACGGTGCGCTTAGTCTGGAGACTATTGAAGCCAAACCGGTATTCGACGGCGATCAAATCCGGGCACTCGACGTGGAGGAGAAGAACCGCGCGAAAGAGATTATCGAAAATTTCATGATTGCGGCGAACAGCGTGACTGCGCGCTTTCTTTCCGCCAGCAAATTCCCATCAATCCGCCGCGTGGTCCGCATTCCAAAACGCTGGGACCGGATCGTTGAAATCGCCGCGGAACACAAGTTCGGGCTTCCGGAGACCCCGGATTCAAAAGCGCTGGAGGAGTTTCTGATCGGTGAAAAAAAAGCAGATCCAGTTCGATTCCCCGACCTATCCCTGGCTGTAATCAAGCTATTGGGCTCGGGCGAATACATTGCCGAAATTCCGGAAGGAGATGCGCCGGGTCACTTTGGTCTCGCAGTCAAGGATTACGGTCACTCGACTGCTCCGAACAGGCGCTACCCCGACCTGCTTACTCAACGCTTGTTGAAAGCGGCATTGGATGGAAGCCCTACGCCCTATAGCAAAGACGAACTTGATGTTTTGGCAATTCATTGCACCGAAGCAGAAGATGCGGCAACCAAGGTCGAACGCCGCGTCGAAAAATCCGCGGCGGCGCTCCTGCTCGAATCAAGGATCGGAGAGCGGTTTGAGGCGCTCGTCACGGGCGCTTCCGAGAAGGGTACATGGGTCCGGCTTCTCAATATCCCTGTGGAAGGCAAGGTGGTGGAAGGATTCGATGGGTTGGATGTCGGTGAACGGGTCCGGGTGCAGTTGATCGATACAAATGTTGAGCAAGGGTTTATTGATTTCAAAAAAGTGAACAGATCAACTCATTAATGTTTTTGTGGATGTTTTATTTTATATAACGCTTACAAGCTAAAAGGAAATTCTCATAGCATGAGCACAAAAATCAGACCGGCCATTGCTGGAAAAGTGGCTATCATCACCGGAGCATCGTCAGGTATAGGAGAAGTTACAGCGCTTGAATTTGCCTCTGCCGGGGCTAAAGTTGTCCTGGCAGCCAGGCGGATCGAACGGCTACAAAAGCTGGCTGAGACCATCCGCGCTGCGGGAGGAACTGCGTTACCTGTGCAAACAGACTTGACTAGCATCGAACAAATCAGGAACCTGGTTAAAACCACGTTAGCTACATTTGGGCGTGTTGACATCCTGGCCAATATCGCCGGGGCAGGCTACTATGACTGGTTTGAAGAGCTGTCTTCGGACAATCTGCGCGAACACTATGAAGTAAACGTGATCGGCTTGGCTGAGCTAACACGTGAAGTGGTGCCAGCGATGAAGACCCAGCGCTCCGGCTTTATTCTGAATATGTGTTCCTACTCGAGCGTGATCTCAGCCCCGCCACTGACTGTCTACGCGAGCACCAAATATGCGGTGGAGGGTCTGACCGACGGGCTGCGGCGTGAACTAATCCCATGGGGAATAAAAGTGATGCGCATCCACCCAAGCGGTGTCACGGGAACGGAATTCAAGGAGAAGGCCTCGCGCGACGGTGGGATCCAGTTCAAGTCAATCTCGCTGGGCCAGGTGAGTCGGGAAAGGGTGGCGCGGACTCTGGTTCGGCTGGTCGAGCGGCCCCGCCGTTCGGTCTTCCTGGGCCGTCTCTATGATGGATTGGCAATCCTGAACAAACTGTTCCCATGGACAATCGACTGGGCCAGCTCCATCTGGGTCCGGCGCAAGCAGGCGGAGGAGTTGAAGAAAGGTCAGAAGGAACAGCCGCCCCCATAATGTAGGCACCCGGTACAGGTTGAAGCGCAAGCCGTTGAGTATCCTACAAAAAATGTGTCTCTGCTTTGAGACAACCTAACTAACGACGATGTTAAAGTCGTCAACTGGAGGAGTTACCATGAAAGGTTATGTTCAAAATATCGAAAGTGTCGCCGTCAAGAATGAAGATTTTCGCCAGGTGCTTTATACGGCTAAGAACTGTCAGCTTGTTATCATGGCGTTGAAGCCCAAGGAGGAGATCGGGATGGAAGTACACAAGCTCGATCAATTCTTTCGCGTGGAGGAAGGTACGGGCGAGGCCATTCTCGATGGTGTTCACACGGCGATCAGCGCAGGCTTCGCTGTGCTTGTCCCAGCCGGGGCGAATCACAACCTTATCAATACCGGCAGTGTTCCAATGAAGCTCTATACGCTCTATTCGCCGCCGAATCATCGGGACGGCATTATCCATCATACCCGCGCCGACGCAGAGAAGGACAACGAACACTTCGATGGTAAAACGACAGAATAGTGATATACTCTGTATCGCGGTGTAGGATGTGCCGTGCGCGATGAAGGAGTCGCCGCTGTCGTCTGGTTCCCAAATATCCTATTCGGAACTGGCAGATATTGAAGGGAGAAAATATGCAGTTGGCTTTTAGTATCGGATCAAACGTGCCGAATCTGGGAGCCTCAGGAGCGATCGCCGGCGTGCTTGGCTCTTATATCTTGATGTTCCCGCAACAGCAGGTCAGAGTGTTGGTAGGCAGGGTCGTCACCCCGGTATCAGCGCTCATCGTCATTGGGTTCTGGATCGTCCTGCAGCTTTTTAGCGGCTTTGCCTCCATTACAAGTGCAGCGGATACGGGCGGCGTGGCTTACATGGTGCACATAGGCGGATTTATCGCCGGGTTTGTGCTGACCTTTTTGTTTAGAGGGAATACGGCACCGCAGCTTGCAAGCTAAATCGCTACGGTTACGTCATTGCGCGTACAAATGTTGATTTCAAAAAAGTCAGTTCGTCCAGGCATGGACAAGGAGAGTCTTATGAAAAAGGAAATTGGTTTGTGGATTGACCATCGGGAAGCAATCCTCGTAATTCTCACTGACGGAGAAGAAGAAGTCAGGCACATCACCTCAAACAGCGGAAAACATATCCGATACTCCGGTAGTTCACATTCCAGGACTCCCGAAGGATTAAAAGAGGTCACATCAGAGGACCAAAGGGACCGAAAATTTGGTAATGAACTCAACAAACACTATGATGAAGTAATTGCCGCTATTCGTGATGCAGACTCCCTCCAGATATTTGGTCCGGGTGAGGCAAAAGGTGAACTGGAAAAACGTATTAAACACGAAGGACTCAAAGCACATGTCCTTGCCGTTGAAACTGTGGACAAGATGACGGATCGCCAGATTTCAGCAAAAGTTCGAAAACATTTTTTGGCTTAGTGTGCCAGGAAAAGTAAAAAATCCTGATGAGATAGACCAGTAAAGAAGTGTGAGGATCCATGGATAAAAAACGACGATTCTCAACCGAAGAAGCTCGTTCGATCGGAACGCAGCTCAAAATCGATTGGTCACAAATCGATCTGGAGCAGTTTCGACGCGGGCTCGAGGTGGAACTCGAACATGGCGCAATTGATCCGGAGACCAATGTGACTGGGGATGATCTGGTGCTCACAGGAAAAATCGCCTGGGCACACCTGAAAGAGATTCGAGACTACTACACACGCCTGGATCAGATGGAGACCGAGGCAGAGTCCCGGGCATAGATGCCCTGTGTTGGCTGCTCTGTCAGTTTTTTTAGAAATTTAAACGGGAATTTCGCCAACTCACCCCATCTTGAATGTACAATTCAGCAATCATTCCATCTTCAGGTAGGCTCAAAAGCTCTCCATTGGATTGGCAGGGATCGTTGGACTGAAACCCGTCGGGACCGCCTCCCTATTGGCACAAAATTTCTTATCCATTTACTGCATCAACAAAGAGATCACGTGAATAGTGTGGTCGCTTTGTTATCCATAAAAGGAGGGCGGGCAAAATCACTGTATACAATATTCAAAGAAAATCTACTATGGCTGTAGCAAAGGCGCTTGACAAAACTCCCTTTTCGTACACCCCGCACGCCACACATTCTTTCTTCACGAAGCGTGCGGGGTACATGGACAAACACGGATCTCGTGGTTTTCTCCGTGAAAAGACAGAAAAGGGTCCGTGCCTTCCGTATACAAAGAGTCCCAACTCTGGACTTTGCAACAGCCATGACAAACATGGGGCAAAGGCTTCTCCAAATGCAGAAAAATCGAATATAATACAAATGTTCTATGTGCTTGGGTGAGGCATCGTTGCGCACATGGAAGGAAATGCTCACCCACAATCAACTTTTTGGCTCAAGTGCTGACCAGACTTTTTTTGGAGGAACATATGTCTCTTGAGTTCACTGTAGAAGCGAAAGTAATCGGACAAAAGCGCCCACTGTTTACAGACTGGCGCGTCGAGCTGCCACCGCTCGATGAAAACCGGGGGGATCATCTCAAGTTACGAGATCTCATCACATCGATTGTTCTAAAAGAAGTGGAAGCCTTCCAGCTCCGCCAGGAGGAAAGAAAGCTGGCTCGCGTCATGAGCCGGCAGGAGATCGAGCGAGATGTGGTCACTGGAAAAGTCGATCCTGGAGAGCGTGACCTTCAACAGCAAGTAAATGCAGACGAGGCAGTCGCAGTCGCCTTACAGGCATTCGAAGATGGTTTGTATTTCGTGTTCGTCGATGAGGTCCAGCAGACCAACCTGGACAGCGAAGTTTTTCTGAAGACGAACAGCAAAGTCGTCTTCCTCAGATTGACAGCACTAGCGGGGGGATAAGGCCATGATCTCAAAGGAAGAAGCTCAGGAGCGGTTAAAGTCCTTTTATAACCCCGAGCATACATCCGAGCAACTGGCCCGGTTGTATAAGCTGCCATCTAATCTTTCCAGGCTGGGGCAGATCCTCATCCAGGCCGGACCCGAGTGGGAGAAATTGCAAAAGCAGGATGCTCGAAGAAGCTGGCCTGGTCAGAATCCCGATAAGACAATCCTTGCTCTCTCCAGTCCGGAGAGGAAAAAGTTGTTTGCCGCCCTCTTTCCGGGAATTGCATCGTACGTGGAAGATACATGGAACTTGTTCGATCTTCTTCCATACCAATCGGGCTACCAGCGCCGACCTTTTCGTAACCCTCAAGATACAGGCCTGGAATCGCGAATTGCCTGGCTGCAACGTCTGCCGCATGCCGTTCGCGGATACGAACATCAGGATATTACCTGGCTGGCAGCCTGGGTCGCCCATCTGGGATATTGGGGACCGGACACGCTGGGACATTTGTTTGCCGCGGCGATGGCGAAGAAAGACAAGACTGGCGACGAAGTATTCAACATCCTGATCGCTTCTGCCAATGGCACACATGCAACGGGCATGATGGGCAGGCACGTCGTCAGAGCGTTGCTGTGTTCGCCGAGGGTCGAAGGCTGGGAGTACCTCGAACGGATGCTGCTGGCTGCCCAGCGCGAGGAGGGCCTTCGCCAGGTCATTTTGGAAGCGATCGATGAAGCGCACCCCCAGGCGTTCCGACGGATCCTGCAGGTGGTCGTGGATCAGAATCTCATCCGTTTTAGCGCCGCGACCCGCGCCTTCAGCGTCTGGTTTGGACTGCCGTTCGAAGTGACGAATCCAAAGACCGCGTGTACCGTTCTGGAGCAGGTGCTTCAATTCCTCGATTCGCCATCTGCCTGTGAAGAGGCGATCCGGCACGGCAGTGCTGAGGATGTCTATTATGCGCTTTGGGCAATGGCCTTTGACGACGCGCCAAAGGCATTACCGCATGCGATCCCTTTGGCACAGTCCCCCGATGTAGAAAAAAGATTCGTAGCCATCCACCTGTTGGGACAATTGAGGCTGGCTGAATGTCTGTCCCCTTTGCTGGCTGCGCTGGATGATGAAGACCTGCGCATCTCTGCCCAGGCGCTGTTCGGGCTAGCCAATGGGAATTACGACGCGGACATCATCGACGCAAGCGATCTGTTCGAACGCCTGGAACGGTTGCTGCCGCGGGTCAAACATAAGCAGAATACTCTCAAGCCGCTTATCTGGGATTGGCTGCCGGTCCAGCTGGACCGGGAGGTTATCTCCGGGCAATTGATCAACTGCCTTGGGAAGCGCTCGCCGAAGCGATTGATCCCGTATCTGTCTTTGATGAATCCGAGGGATCGCAGCCGGGTGGCGCGCGTCCTGAAGGAGTCAAAGAACAAAGACGAGGAAACCTTACAGACTCTCCTGTCCCTGGCCGGCGACTTAAGCCCCGATGTTCGCGAAACCGCCATCCAGGGTCTCCACGGCATCCAGCTGCGCGACCCTGACATTACCCACCTCGAAGGATTACTTTCCCGTCAGTCACAGGATCTGCGGCGAGCCGTCATCCAACTTCTTTTGGAGTTACCTGATGAAAAGCTCCTTGAAAGCATCCGGAGATTGATCAAGCACAAAGGGGAAAATCAGCATTTTGCCGCGCTGGAATTGATGAAGCTTTGCAAGGAGAACCAACGCTTCCCCGAGCTGGTCCAGGACATCGCCTTGAATTTCCAAGGACAGGCACAGCCATCGAAGGCAGAGACGATCCTGTTGAACGAGATCCTGGCAGAAGCGATGGAGAAATATTCGCTGGATGACTCACTTGGGCTGCTGAATCCTGAGAATCGTACGAAGCCGAAGCCTGTAAAGACCAAATTGTTTTCGAAGGTCAAACTTGGAGGTCCCGCGGCGGTCGCCTGTTTGCGATCTCTGGATGCGTTGGTGAATGAGCATCGTAATGATCCCGTTGAAATAGCCAGTGGCAGTGGTAGAGGCGCCGAACTACTTGGAAACCTGCGTTGGGGCTGGGTGCTCTATCCGTCTGATCGACCGGGCGTTCGAGACTTCGAGAAGTTCCTTCTCAAAGACATGGCTGAGACATGGTGGCAGTCTAGGCCGGATGCATTGCGCGACCCGGATGGTTGTGAACTGCTGCGCGCTTATGCCATTCTGAAGTTGTTCCAGCCTCACTACGATCATTTCTTCCGCCCCGAGAAAGGTATTTCCAAAGAGCTCCAGGATTTCTATGGCGTGCAGTTGAATTTCGATCTGAACTATCGTGAGATCATCGATCCGCTGCTGGAATGGCTGATCTGGAGACATCCACCCGAGGGTGAAATCGATTTTGTTCTGAACGCACTGGAAGATGCAGTTGGAAATATTCCTCACTCGGAGCTTACAGGAATGAAGCCGATGCCTTACGGGGATATGAAAGTGCGGGCGATCGATCGGCAAAAACTGATCTACCTGGATATTGCTCGCTGGCTGCGCGCCATGCGCCCCGACTTCTGGACGAACGACCATCACGCCCGGCTATGGAATGTCGTCTGTTGGCTGAATGAGCCGGAACCAGACTTGCCCGGAAGTTATGCCGTGCTCGATGATCTTCTGCCTGCCTACCAGGCAGGGGCAGCGACGCGTGATGACCTGTTATATATGTTTCTGGGTCCCCGCAAAGAGGATGGATATGGCGCCCGGTTTGGTCTTTTGAATCAATTTAGTGGACGGCATTTGCGTGCAAACGTAGAACCTTTGCTGGAGCGATTCCCTGTCATCCGGGAAGTTGTCGATGCCTGCCGTGAGCGCATCCTGGATGTGGAATGTAAACGTGGAGAACTACCCACTGCCGCCACCGACCCTGCCGGCAACATTCGGTCTGTCCCCGGGATCAGGAATCTCGTTCGGGTGTTAGTCGCCCTGGATGAGACTAAATTTGCACGCGGATATGGATATGGTCACGATCGAAGCCGTGCGTCCGTGTTCAGCTCTCTGATCCGAAACAGCTATCCGGTCGAAGCGGATACGCCGGAAGTGTTTGCCGAGCAGGCACGCCTGCATGCGATCCCTGAAAAGAGATTGATCGAGCTGGCCGTCTATGCTCCGCAATGGGCGCGTTTTGTAGAACACGCCACTGGCTGGGAGCATTTGTCGGACGCTGTCTGGTGGCTGTATGCCCACACCAAGGACA
>DASTJG010000660.1:0-2223 GCA_035716785.1 Anaerolineales bacterium | reverse complement strand
GAGGCAGACTTCGTTCCATGTGCGAACGCGCCGCTGTTGCAACAATCCAGAATCAACAATTGCCGCTGCGAGCGGCTATTATTCATCATGCCTGTTACAAATTCTGAGGGAATGCCACTCGCTTCCAGTATGCTGATATCGGTATCATTCGCAGCCAGGAACAATTGCCCCTGTTCATTGCGTATACCATGCCCAGAGAAGTACAGAAGCAGCAAATCATCCCGCTTACGTTCAGCAAAGAAGCGGGCAATTGCGCGGCGCGTCCTGCCTTCACCTTCGTTGAGCAGCACCTGTACATCATCAAATATCGCCAGTTCACGCAGAACCTGCGCAAATTCTTCCGCGTCCTTGCCAGGGGCGGTCAATTTCGCAAAACTTTCATCCTGATATTCAGTATTTGCAATGACAAGAGCAAATTTGGAAGGCATTGTTTATCCGCCTTAGGCCGAGCGGCATGTTTGGATTGTCCTGCACTAAATACTTTAAAGCTTCTCACACCAGCCAATTCAATTATAAGTCAGACTGCTCAAACGGCTGACCGACAGTTTCGAAAACCAATTATCTCTGCTTTCCCTTCACCAGCTCCTCCACCATGGACTCCGGCACCTGCACCGCGACCACCTCCCCGCGCACGGTGACAACGCCATTGGCCACAATCCACTCTTCGATGACAACCTTGCGCTCCTTGAGTTCCTTCACCTTGCCGCGCACCTCGAGTTCGATGCCGAGCGGCGTTGGTTTGAGGTAGTCCACATGAAGGGATGCTGTAAGGGTGCGTGTGTTGGGCTCGGCAGCGGAATCTTTTTCCTGCGCGGCTTTGAGCAGCGCCGCGGCGGCCGTCCCGGTGCCATGACAGTCGATCAGCGAGGCAAGCAGACCGCCATAGACATATCCAGGGATGGCAATGTGATACGGCTTCGGTAAAAAGTGACAGATCGATTCGTCTCCGTCCCAGTAGCTTTTGATCTGGTGTCCATGCTCGTTGAGCCGGCCGCAGCCGTAGCAGTGCGCCAGTACATCGGGATACTCATCCTGGAAGGATTTTTGAGGCATGAGAAGGTTATCCTTTGCGAAGCAACGACATTATGGGGTAGTAGGCAGTGGCGTTAGTGTAGGGATGCGCGTTCTCGTCGCTGTAGGCGTCTGCGTCGCGGTGCCGGTATTAGTGGGACTCACCGTCCGCGAGGGCGTGGGCGTTCGGGAAGGAGTCGCGGTCGGGACCGCGGTCGGCGCGTCGCCTTGGAGAATAAATTCTCCCACCACTTTCCAATCCAGCCCAACGAAGACCTGCACTTGATAGGTGCCGGGCAACCACTCGGAAGCAGGCGCTTCCCATTCGGTATAACCAAAGCCGCCGGTCTCCCCATCCCAGGGGATCGTTTCATAGTGAACGAGTTTCCCATCGCGCAGCCAAAGGGCAGTCCACTGCGCGCCAGGCGTCATTTGGTCGTAGGTGAACACACCACACATATATCGGATCGGGTTTTGAAAAACGGTCGCGGCGGTGAACTCATTGAAGTTCTCACAATTCTGCGTAAACTGGATCGGGCTGAACACCGCGCCGGGATTCGGCGTCACTTCACTTTCGAAGAGCACTTCGATCGCCGGGGGAATGAACGGTGTGGGCGTGATGGTCGGCGTATCGGTGGTGGATGGCGTGTTTGTGATGGTGGGGCTGAGTGTGATCGTGGGGGAAAGTGTAATGGTGGGAGTAAGAGTGATCGTGGGTGTCAGGGTAATCGTCGGCGAGGGAGGAAAGTATCGATAAGCAACAGGCTCACCATACAAAGCAAGGACCACGCTAGAGCCAAGCAAGAGGATGCCGACGAGAAGCGTGATCCAGCCGCCGCGCATGCGCTGACGTTTGATCCGGTAAAAAGTGAGTCGCCGCGCCGATTGCAGCGCGCGGATGCCGGAGCGGAAGATCCAGAGCGCGCCGAGGAAAGAAAGTACAACCGCGGCAATAATGCCTGCACGAATATCCATAAGAATCGATTGAAGATTATAGCACGATGAATTTTTTGATCTTACATCAAACCAGGCTACGGTTTGGGAGGGCCGTAGATCTTCGCCGGAGTTGGGGTGTAGATCAGTACGGGTACGCGGGTGAGGATGCGCGTGGGGGTTGGTCGCGCTCTGAGCGTAGATGTGGGCAGAGGTGTTCGGCTGGGCACAAATGTCGGGTCGAGGCAGGCAGGGACCGAGTCGACACGGAATGCCGGT
>DASTJG010000659.1:0-7194 GCA_035716785.1 Anaerolineales bacterium | reverse complement strand
TTCCATGTCCCGGAACGCTGCTTCGCCCTGCCCCTCCATGATCTGGGAAATGAACATGCCCGCATTCGCTTCGATGACGCGATCCACATCCACAAATGGCAAATTGAGATTGCCGGCAAGGATTCTTCCGATTGTGGATTTGCCTGTTCCCGGAGGACCGTAGAGAAAAATGTGAGACATAATTAATCCCAAAAGATGTGTGTGGTGTTATCCATCTGCAAATCGTCAAGTGTAGCTTTGCGCAAGGACTCGAAGCGCGGCTTCATCTCATTGATCGAATCTCCGCCAAGCTTTTCGATCAGCGCATCCGCCAGGACAAAGGCAACCATTGCCTCCAGGATCGGGACCGCGCGCGGGACCGGGCAGAAGTCGGAGCGCTCATATTTGGTGGGAGATTCTACACCGGAAGCAAGGTCCACAGTCGGCTGAGGCAGGAGCGTGGTAGCAATCGGTTTCATCGCGGCGCGGACGATGATCGGCTGCCCGTTGGAGATTCCGCCTTCGGTGCCGCCTGCGCGATTCGAATAACGCCTGACGGCCCTCACCCCCGCCCCCTCTCCCACAGGGAGAGGGGAGAGTCCTATCGGGTCATGGGCTTGCGTGCCGGGCAGGCGCGCGTTGGCAAAGGCATCGCCGACTTCCACGCCTTTGATCGCCTGCACGGACATGATTGCCATGGCAAGCCTCGCTTCCAGACGCTTGTCCCACTGAGCAAAGCTTCCCAACCCGACAGGCAGGTTCAGGACAACGATCTCCAGCACACCACCCAGTGTGTTCTTGCCGTGGATGGTCTTCTCGATCTCCGCGCGCATTTGACTCGCATACACCTCCACCGGGCAGCGCACATCCGATTCTTCGGCGCGGGCAAAACGTTCGTCGTAAGGCATATCGCCAAAGTCGGCAGTAACTTCGCCAATGGAAGAAACGTATCCGCCTACGACGATCCCGAACTGAGCCAGGAAGTGTTTACAGACCGCGCCGGCTGCGACACGCATGGTCGTCTCACGCGCCGAGGCACGTTCGAGGGCAGGGCGCAAATCCTTGTAGCCATATTTCACCGCCCCGGTTAGATCCGCGTGTCCGGGACGTGGCGCAGTCATCGGCTCGATGGCTTTGCCCTTCCATTTGATGTGGTCGTCATTTTGCACGAGCAGGGCAATCGGCGCGCCGGTCGTTTCGCCCGCCATGACGCCACCGAGAATTTGCACGGTGTCTTTCTCGATCTTCATGCGCCCGCCTGAGCCATAACCTTTTTGGCGGCGCGCCAATTCCTTGTTGATGACCTCGGGCGCGATCGAAAGCCCCGCGGGCATGCCATCCAAAATGGCCGTCAGCGAAGGACCGTGGGATTCGCCAGCAGTGAGAAAACGAAGTGACATTTTTTCAGTATCCAGTATTCAGTGTTCAGTAGTCAGTGGGCAGGTTGAGCCACCGCATCAAACATGACGTCACGAGGCGGTTTGTGACCAGTCCAGATCTCGAACGCGAGACCAGCCTGTTCGATCAACATGCCCAGTCCAGTCATAGCGGGTCGTCCTTGTGAACAGGCATCTCTTACCAATTTTGTCTCACGTGGATTGTAGACCAAATCGTAAATTGCTGCATGAGGAGGGAAGTCTACATCCTCGGGCCAGGGCGATTCATCGATGTTTGGAGTCATGCCAACAGGAGTAGTGTTTACCAGAAGGCTGAACGCTTCGCGGGAAGGATGAAGGATGAAGGATTCGTAGTGCATTGTGTGTATTTTGTGCCCGGGGAATGATAAGGCAAGCTGGTGAGCCTGCTCGATCCTGCGGGCAACCAGGGTCACATCCCAACCATCATTAAGTAACGCATAAACAACCGCACGCGCAGAACCACCGGCGCCAAGGACGATTGACGATTTGCGATTTTCGGTTTGCGATTTGCGATTACCAAGAAACCGTTTCAAGTCAATGAGAAAGCCGGGTGCGTCGGTATTGTCGCCGATGAGTTTGTCCTCACGAAGATAAATTGTGTTGACCGCGCCGATGGCTCTCGCAGTCGGTGTTAATTCATCTAAATATGAAATCACATTTTGTTTATGTGGGATGGTGACGTTAAGTCCATGAATTTCACCGACGCGGACGCGGGAAAGCAGGTCTTCCAAGGCTTGCCTGTCATCGGGATGAATGGGGAACAGCGAGTAATCTCCTTCCAAGCCACAGGCTCGTAGCGCGGCAGACTGGATCTTGGGGGAGAGGCTGTGGCCGAGAGGGTAGCCGATCAAGCCAAGCTGAATCATCGTAACGTCTCGAGCACTTCAAAATAGTGAGGAAATGTTTTCGATACACAGCCCGGGTTCTCAATCGTAATCCCCTCGGCTCGCAAACCGATCAGGGAAAATGCCATGGCCATGCGGTGGTCGTTGTAGGTTTGGATCGCCGCGGGTTGAATCTCTTCGCATGGGTAAATCGTCATGCCATCCTCCTGCTCGTCCACGCGGACACCGAGCCGACCCAACTCCGTGCAGACCGCGTGGACCCGGTCCGTTTCCTTGGCGCGGATGAACCCAATGCCACGAATCGTTGTGGGCGAGGATGCAAATGGAGCGATCGCTGCGAGAGTCTGTGCAGTGTCGGAGATATCGCGCATGTCCACATCCACACCATGCAATGAGTCCGCGCCTGTTACTTCAATAAAGTTATCTCCTTCTTTTATATGGCAACCCATTTGTCCAAGGACATCCAGAAAGCGGACATCCCCTTGTTTGGATTTGCGTGAGATATTTTCTACGCGAACTGTTCCACCACAAATTGCGGGTGCAGCAAAAAAGTACGAAGCAGCGGAGGCGTCGGATTCAATTGAATAAGAGGAAAGAGGAGAAAAGAAAGAAGGGTGAATGATGAAGCGCTCGTAGACCTGACGCTCGATTTCAACTCCAAAGTCTTGCATAATGGCAATGGTCATGTCCACGTAAGGTTTGGAATTCAATTCCGTGCTGACTTCTATTTCGACTGGAGCTTTTGCGTACGGAGCGACCATCAGTAATGCAGATAAGAACTGGCTGGAGATATTCCCCGCTATTTTTGTTTTCCCCCCGGGTAAACCGGAGGCGATAATTCTTACGGGCGGGTAGTTGTTCGTCGTTTCCAGTTTCGCACCCAACTGCGTCAATGCATCAACCAAATCACCAATCGGACGCTCACGCATGCGCGGCTCACCATCCAAAATATATTCGCCGTTTCCAAGCGTGAGAAACGCCGAAAGGAAGCGCGCCGCAGTGCCTGCATTGCCGATGAAGAGTTCGGCTGTGCTGGCAGGGATGCTGCCGCCCAACCCGGTGATAGTCATTTCGTGGTCCGCTTCATCGAGCTGGACATCAAAGCCCAGGGCTTGCAACGCCTTCGCAAAGTAACGCGAGTCATCGGAGAACAGGGCATTGGTGAGACGCGTCGTCCCATTTGCCAGCGAGGCGATGAGCAGGGCGCGGTTCGTCAGTGACTTGGAGCCGGGGACGCGGACGGTGGCAGAGAGGGAATGATTGATCGGGGTAATTTGCATAGATCCAGTGTTCAGTGGTCTGTCGTCAGTGGTCGGCTGTCAGTAAGCGATTGGTAGACAGCACGAGACTGGTTGAGAAGCAGTTCGAGTTCGGGGTAGTCCTCGTGCTGCAAGGCGGCTTCGATCCGGTTCAGCGAACTCCGGAAGGACTGGACAGCGTTGAGAATGTTGTCCCGATTGGATTTATAGATCCCCATCGCCATGGAGGCAGGTGTCCCTGCCAGGCGGCTGGTGGATTTGAAGCCGGTGCCAACGAAGGAAACAAATTCCTGTGGCGTGCAGAGTGCCAGCGCAGTCGATAGCACACATGGAAGATGACTCGTCGCGGCAAGGACGCGGTCGTGATCTTCAGCTGCTATCTCGGCGGCGTGCGCGCCAATGGCTGAAATTATCTCCTGCATGGCAGATTTTGCCCGCCCAGTCGTTCGCTCCAGGGCGGTTACGACAAAGATCGACTCCCGATATAAATTTGCATCTGCGTTTTCCAGGCCAGATTTTTCCTTCCCGCAGATGGGATGTCCGCCAACGGGATCGAAACGCTCGGGCAGGGCAGCCATGGCCTGGACGATATCTCTTTTTGTCGAGCCGAGATCGAGAACGATGCAGGGGCTTTGTGTAAGCGCCGGTAATTTTTCGATAAAGTCAATGATGATAGGAACAGGTGTCGCCAGGATCACGAGATCCGCCTGCGGCAGGAGTTTGGCAGGATCGCTATCGGCCTGGTGGACGATCTTTTGCGCGAGCGCAAGCTCAAGAGTCGCGGGCTGCGAGTCGATCCCGTAAAGCGCGGCGCATTTCCCTTTCAGTGCCAGGGCCAGCGAGCCGCCCATCAATCCTAGTCCAACAA
The DNA here is from genome assembly GCA_035716785.1 of Anaerolineales bacterium. GTDB lineage: Bacteria > Chloroflexota > Anaerolineae > Anaerolineales > Villigracilaceae > Defluviilinea. The sequence goes on along the minus strand of DASTJG010000659.1, from coordinate 2,825 downwards.
TTGCAACCTTTGCATTTTGTAGTCGAAAGCCATCCTCCATAGCGTTCACCACCCGGGGACCGCGGTCTTTGTGATGGGAGCGATACGACGACCCATCGCTTCGGCGATCGCTTTGACCTGCTTGACCATCTCCGCGAACGCTTCGGGTTTCAGGGATTGCTTGCCATCCGAGGCAGCATGCTTGGGGTCGGGATGCACTTCCACGATCAGTCCATCGGCACCCGCGGCAATCGCAGCGCGTGCGATCGGAGCGACGTAATCCCAGTGACCGGTGGCATGTGACGGATCAAGGATCACAGGCAGATGGGTCAGGTTTTTGAGAACGGGGATCGCGTTGATGTCCGTCGTGTTACGTGTGGCTGTTTCGAAGGTGCGGATGCCGCGTTCGCACAGCATGACCTGTTTGTTGCCGCCCGCCAGAATGTATTCAGCGGACATCAACAGTTCTTCGACGGTGGCAGAAAGACCGCGCTTGAGCAGAACGCTTTTTCGTGTTTCCCCGATTGCGCGCAGGAGGTTGAAGTTCTGCATGTTGCGCGCGCCCACCTGAAGGACATCCACATATTTCACCATCAAATCCAGTTGAGTCTGCGACATGATCTCGACGACCATGGGCATTCCCGTCAGTTCGCGTGCTTCGGCAAGATATTCGAGTCCCTCCTCGCCAAGCCCCTGAAAGGAGTACGGTGAAGTGCGGGGTTTGAAGACGCCGCCGCGCAAGGCATTGGCGCCCGCTTCGCGCACAGCCTGAGCGGTTTCGAGGATCTGTGAACGCGACTCCACCGCGCAGGGTCCTGCAATGACGACGATGTCGTTCCCACCCACCTGGAAACCATCGAGCGGGAAAACGGAGTTCTCCGGGTGGAACTGCCGGGAGGCGAGCTTGAACGGCTGTGTGATGCGCTTGACAGCTTCGACACCGTCCAGCACTTCGAAGGTCTCCGTCGCAAGTTCATGCGTCTCGCCGATGGCGCCGATCAAGGTGGTTTCAACGCCCTGCGATAGGTGAGCGGCGAGTCCCGCCTCCTTGATCTGCTTAACCACATTCTCGATCTGTTGGGGTGTGGAATTGGGTTTCATAATGATCAACATATGGTCTCCTAAAGAATGAAGAATAGATTACGAAGGATGAGAAAAGTACACAGGTAGACACGTAGACAAGTATGCGGGCTGTTGATGGCTTGGTACGTGTGCACTTGTTTCCTTGTCTGCTTCATCACTGCGCTGATACCAGGTCGGGTCGTAGCTTGACGGCATCGCGCAAATATACATGTTTGATTTCAGACTGAGAAACTTCCGTATTCCAATGGACCAGCACACGGATCACATGCGGCAGGCTGCCAGGCACGGGAATCTCACGCGCGCACATCATTGGGACAAGTTCCCAGCCCATCTGGCGCGCTCCCTGAGCCGGGAAAGCGGAAACAAGATCGTTTGTCAGAGTGAAGATGGCGCTGGCAACATCTTCAGGTTGCATTCCTTTGTTCTCTTCAAGGATCGCTTCCAGCAATTCACATGTGGCTTGAAGGATCAAGTCAGGCTCATCAGCAGAAACGGTGATCGCACCACGAATGCCACGAATTGTCATAAGTTGCTCCCGAACTCTCACCCTCGTCCTCTCCCATCCGTAGAGGAGGTGGGATGGGAGAGGGGTGAGGAGAAGATAAAATAAAAGAGCGAGACCGTGTGGTCTCGCTCTTCTTTAGTATACAGAGGTTCTCTTTATACTTAAGCGCCACCAACGGCAACCATGTTTCGGAGGCCGTAATAAAAGTAGTACGCAAACCAACGTGACGACTTAAGCATATTGGGCGCAATTCTATGCCAGTGAGGGGAATGAGTCAAGAGGAGATTTTGTTTTTCTTAAAATAATGTCAGACATAAGTAGGGATAGGTCTGCTCCCTGCGGGAGTGCTCCGCGAAGATCTGCCCTACATTTTTATTTATTAGCACAATCGCTGAAACACTTCCAGCGTAGCAGCCGCCATTCGCTCGGAAGAGAAATTTTCCCACGCAGCCTGCCGAGCATGTTTGCTCATTTGTTCGCGCAGATCTACATTCCGTAACAGGAAAGAAAGTTTTTGCGCAAGATCGATGCTGTCATCCGGCTTATGCAGCAAGCCCCCCTGCGTAACCTTGACCCATTCCGGATAGGCTCCATGTTCAGGTTGCACAACCGGTACGCCGCTTGCAAGCGCTTCGAGAATGGATATCCCCTTTGGCTCGCGATAGGTTGCCGGGACGGAGAAGATATCGATCTGTTTGAAGAAGTTCAGTTTTTCGGCGCGCTCCAGAGTGCCTAACAGCTTGATCCGATCTTCGAGCCCGTTGCTTTTGATCGTCTTGCGAATGCCATTGACGTAGGTTTCATAAGCGCGGCTGACATAGCCTCCTGCAAGCAGATGCAGATCAGGAAACTCACCCGAACGCACCAGGCGGATGAACGCATCGACGAGCAAATGCAATCCCTTCTCAGGGACGCAGCGCGCCAGGAAGCCGATCGTCGGCGGGTGAGAAGGGTGTGGCTTTAGCTTCCGATAATCATCCAGTGCGATCCCAGGCCAGACGACATCTACTTTCGAGCGATCCAGGCCGATCCATTTTGAGAACATGTCCGCGTAGTATGTGCTGATGGCGATGAACCGGTCCACATCACGGGCACGGTCATAGATAATTTCCAGGGCTTCCTGCTGGTAAGGCTGAGGCATCCCTTCCAGGAAGATGTCTTCACCATGCAGCCCACACGTGATCGGAACTTGAAGCGAACGCTTGAACTCGCGCGCGACGCCGATCAATAAAGTATTTGTGATGTGGATAACATCCGG
>DASTJG010000658.1:0-5379 GCA_035716785.1 Anaerolineales bacterium | reverse complement strand
ATGTCACACCTTATGCCAAAGGCCTGGCTTACTTTCTGCTGGGTCATCCGGACGTGCAGGATTTTGGGCGCAAGTTCAAGGTGGCATTCTCCGGCTGCAAGGACGAGGCTTGTGGACTGGTGAGCATGCATGACATGGGCGTGATCGCGGTCACGCGCACGGATGCAGACGGAGTCGAACGACGTGGCTTCGAGTTATACGTTGGTGGCGGGTTGGGCACGGTGCCTCACCAGGCCAAGTTATTCGATGCCTTCCTGCCAGAGGAAGAATTACTGCCAATGTCACAGGCCATCTCGCGTGTCTTTGCACGGCTTGGCGAAAAGAAGAATCGCAACCGGGCGCGCATCAAGTTTTTGGTGGCGCAGCTGGGGATCGAAGAGTTCAGGCGCATCGTGCTCGAAGAACGCGCCACGCTTCCGCCCGACCCGCGCTGGACGGCCTATTTATCGGAACTGCACCTTCTGGAAGAAAAACCTCTGCGACCCGCGCAGAGCCTGAACGGCGCGGCGCGTCCTGACGGTTTCGACGATTGGTACAGGACCAACATCTGGCATCAAAAACAGGAGGGATACGCGACCGCCATCATTGCACTTCCCCTTGGCGACATCACCGCAGACCAGATGCGTGCTGTAGCCGATATTTCCCGCCGCTTCACCAATGGGAGCATCCGAACGACCGTGGACCAGAATCTCGTCCTGCGCTGGATTAGCCAAGCGGACCTGCCCGAGGTGTATGCCGCGTTGAAAGCGATCGGACTCGGGCAGCCGGGCGCGGGCACGATTGTGGATATTACCTCCTGCCCCGGCACGGATACCTGTAAGCTGGGCATCGCTTCGTCGCGCGGGCTGGCCGGGGAGTTGCGCCAACGTCTCCTCGAAAAAAGTTATGCGTTGGATGAAGCTGTGCAGAACCTGCACATCAAGGTCAGCGGCTGCTTCAACTCGTGCGGACAGCATCATGTGGCTGACCTCGGCTTTTACGGCGTGAGCCGTCACTCCGGGAATTACACTGTGCCGCACTTTCAGGTGGTGCTGGGTGGACAGTGGACTCACAATGCCGGTTCATATGGACTGGCAATGGGCGCTGTTCCGGCGAAGCGCATCCCTCAGGTGGTGGAGCGACTCACGGGTCGGTATGTGGCGGAGCGTCAAAAGGATGAAAGCTTCCAGAAGTTCATCCAACGTGTTGGGAAGGTCGAGATCAAAAAGATGCTGGATGATCTGACGCGCCTCCCAATCCACGACGAAGAGCCGACGCTGTATACAGATTGGGGCGACAGCCGCGAATTCACGCTCGGCGATATGGGTGTGGGCGAATGCGCCGGGGAGATCGTCTCACACGCCGAGTTTGGCCTGGCTGCGGCGGAACGCCAGGTGTTCGAAGCGCAGGTATTCCTGGATCAGAACGATTATCAAAAAGCCGGGGAAACGGCCTACGCCTCCATGTTACAGGCAGCGAAGACACTGGTGCAGGAACAGTTCTACGACGTACCCAATGACCCGGACCGGATCGCGGAGGAATTCCGCACGCGCTTTTATGACACGAAGCTATTCTGGGATGAATATGCCGGTGGCAAATTTGGACACTACTTTCTGCGGGCTCATGAAAAAGCGCAGGAGCCGTACGCACCAGAGGAAGCTCATCGCCGTGTGGAGGAAGCGCAGCTCGTGATCGAAGCCGCGCATAGTTGCTACGGCAAATTGCTGGCTGCTAAGTCAACACCCAATCCTATCCCTGGAGGAGCAAGGTCATGAACGTACAGCATATCAACATCAAGTTCTTTATTGAAAATCCTGAGTCAGTAAAGCTCGAAGAGTTCTCAGGAGTATTCAACAACTGGATCCAGAGACGCGTGACGCCGGAATTGCTGCTCGACGTCGCCGATTATCTGCATGTGCACAACGGGCCGGGTATCCTCCTGATCGGTCATGAAGCAGATTACAGTTTGGATAACCGTGCCGGTCGCCTTGGCCTGCTCTACAACCGCAAGGCACAGCTGGATGGATCGGTTCAGGAAAAGTTGACACTGGCCGCACGCGCGGCACTAATAGCCGCCCGTCTGCTGGAAACGGAAAATGGACTGAAGTTCAACGGGCAGGAAGTGCAAGTGTTGATCAATGACCGCCTGCTTGTGCCAAATACGCCGGAAACATTTGCGGCGCTGGAACCGGACCTGCGGACATTCTTCGACAGGCTATACAACGGAACTGAATATGCTCTCACATATTCCAGCACCGATCCGCGCGAACGATTCACGGTGGATGTCAAAGCTGCCGCGTTCTTCGATGTGGAGACGCTCCTGAAGACTCTTACTGTGGAAGGGGAAACTGCACATGCCTGACTCTTCCTCTTCCACGAATGGAATTGTTTATCTCGTTGGCGGCGGGCCAGGCGACCCGGGACTCATCACGGTCAAAGGCTTGAAGTGCCTGCGCCGCGCCGATGTGGTATTGCATGACAGGTTGATCGCGCTGGAGCTACTGGATGAAATTCCTGCGCATGCCGAAGTGATCGACGTGGGCAAGGAACCCAAACATCATCGCCGCTCGCAACAGGAGATCAATGACCTGCTGATCGAGAAGGCGCGCGCCGGAAAGATCGTCGTGCGGCTGAAAGGCGGCGATCCGTTCGTCTTTGGGCGCGGCGGCGAGGAATGCCAGGCGCTTGCGGAAGCGGGGATCCGGTATGAGGTCATTCCCGGTGTCAGCAGTGTCATCGCGGTCCCGGCGTATGCAGGCATCCCGGTGACGCAGCGCGGGATTGCCACTGCATTCACCGTGGTGACCGGCCATACGGCCGATACAAGCATCGATTGGAAAGCCATTTCCCAGACAGGGACGATCATATTCGTGATGGGTGTGGAACATTTGCCTGAGATCCTCGATCTGTTAATTGCACATGGACGTTCGTCCGATACACCTGCGGCGGTCATCGCGGATGGGACGACATCCAGGCAATTCCTCGTGGTTGGAACATTGGCCGATCTGGCGGAAAAGACTCAGGATATTCGACCACCGGCTCTATTGATCGTCGGGGAAGTGGTGCGTTTGCGCGAACAGATCGATTGGTTCCTGCCTCAACCCTCAAGCTTGTCGGTGCAAGCTATTCAGAATGAAATTCTTTCCATCCAACAGGTGTAATCATGATGACTATCCAGCAACCCAAACAACTCCAAACCGTCGACACAACAGAATGGACGCCCGAATCTGCAAAGCAGATCGGTCGCGATCTGGAAGGCAGTTCGCCTGAAACGATCCTGCGCTGGGGTTTTGAAAATTTTGCGCCCAGCATTGTCATGGCCACGGGGTTCGGCCCCGAGGGGATCGTGTTGATGCATCTTGTGTCGCAGATCCGGCCGGAGACGATCGTGTTTTATCTGGACACGGATCTGCTCTTTGCTCACACTTATGAATTGCGCGAGGAACTCATCAAGCGTCTGGGTGTTCGCTTTGAACGCGTCCATTCGGGGATCTCGTTGCCCGAACAGGCTGTGCGACATGGAGATGCTTTATGGAATCGTGATCCCGATACCTGCTGCCAGATTCGCAAGGTCATTCCACAGCGAAAGTTCCTGGCGAACTACCACGCCTGGATCACCGGAATCCGCCGCGACCAGACCGCGTTCCGCGCCAACACCGCGCTGGTGGAATGGGATTACGCCAACAAGATGGTCAAGCTGAATCCGCTGGCGGCGTGGACGAGCGACCAGGTTTGGGAGCATATCCGCACGAATGAACTGCCCTACAACCCGCTGCACGATTACGGATATCCCAGTATCGGCTGCTGGACGTGCACTAAAGCCGTCGAGCCTGGCGAGGACCCACGCTCGGGACGCTGGGCGGGCAAAGTCAAGACCGAATGTGGAATTCATCTCCCATCCATGAACAAGCAATGAAAGCTTACTATCCGATCTACCTGCAATTGCAGGATCAAGCCTGTGTGGTCATTGGCGGTGGAAAGATCGCGGAAGACAAAGTAAAAGGCTTGCTTGTTGCGGGCGGACATGTGACAGTTGTGTCGCCTGATCTCACACTGCATTTACGGGAACTTGCTGAGCAAGGTGGGATCACATACATCGCGCGGCAATACCAACCGGGCGACCTGGCTGGAGCCTTCGTGGTCATCTGCGCGACCGATCAGACCGAGATCAATCATCAGGTCTGGCAGGAAGCTTCGGCTCATGGGCAGCTTGTGAATGTGGTGGATGACACGCCGCGTTGTAACTTCATCGCTCCGGCGATCCTGCGCAACGGAGATTTGACGATCGCGATCTCCACAGCTGGCAAAGCACCCGCGCTGGCCGTCCGGTTGAAGGAGCGCCTGCAGCAGGAGATCGGTCCGGAGTATGAACGTTTTCTGGAATTGGCCGGGCAGCTGCGTGAGCCATTGGCGCAGCACGTGCCTGATTTCGAAACGCGCAAAGCGCTCTGGTATGAACTGGTGGACTCGGACGCGCTTAACCTGCTCGCCCGGGGAGACGAACTTGCGGCCACGGAAATCATCTCACAGATCGTTGGGTTTCGCTTCGAACCTGTATAAGCTATGACCCTGATCTTCGCTACTCGTCCCTCGCCATTGGCGCGCGCGCAAACTGCTCATGTCATTCGTTCGCTGCAAGCTGCCTGGCCTGATCTCGAATGCGAGGAGCAGATCATCACAACCCAGGGCGATCGCATCGTTGATGGACCTCTGCCTGAGATCGGAGGCAAAGGAGTCTTCACAGGCGAATTGGAATCAGCGTTGCTTGCCGGGGAAGTCGATGCTGCAGTTCATTCCCTGAAGGATCTTCCGGTGGAAGAGATGCCCGGGATCACGATCGCGTCCATCCCGGCGCGGGATGCGGCCTTCGATGTGTTGGTCTCTGCGAACGGCCAGACCCTCGCCGATTTGCCGGAAGCTGCCCGGGTGGGGACAAGCAGTCCCAGGCGCAGGGCTCAACTGTTGGCGTGTCGACCGGATCTAACGATCCTGCCTGTACGCGGTAATGTGGATACGCGCGTTCGTAAGCTGATAAGTGGGGAATACGATGCGATCGTCCTCGCTGCCGCCGGGCTGACGCGGCTTGGACTGCAGGAACATATTACAGAGATCCTTCCCCTGGATGTGATGTTACCTGCTCCGGGGCAGGGTGCGCTGGGCGTCCAGTGCCGCGCCGAAGACCAGGAAACCCTGAAACTTCTCGCGTCCATCCATGACCCGTTGACCTTTGCTGCGGTGACCGCCGAGCGCGCCTTCCTTGCCGAACTGGGAGGCGGGTGTTCGCTGCCTGTGGGTGCCTTTGCCCAGAAGAACGATGGACAAATTATCCTGACAGGTGGAGTCGTTTCAGTAGATGGAAAACGAGCCATCCGTTTGAGCGCCGTGGACAAAGAGCCAAAC
>DASTJG010000657.1:0-14615 GCA_035716785.1 Anaerolineales bacterium | reverse complement strand
TTATGCATAATCAACTTGATCATGCGTGGGTTGGCGATCATAAAGACGTTATTGACCGCATACATGACATCGCCCTCTGTGAACGGATAATATTCCCAGTTCTCGATAAAGGCCTTGTTATAGGCATAACCGATCCGCGGCGCCCACTGGACCAGCTCACGCTTGCTCTTAAATTGCTTCACCCATAAGTTTCCACGCTCAAGCGCATGTTTGGCGATGCGCTCGATCCGCTCCGGGATCTGAAAAGCATGGGAAGGCAAATAGCAGGAAACAAAATCCACTTCCTTTTCAAAGCCGAGGGCTTCGACCAGCTTGGGATAGTAATCGTAGTTGTAGTTCATCATCGTCATCATCTGGCGATGCTCAAAGCCTTCCACGAGAATGCCATATCCATCGAAAGGAGAGAGTCCTTTCGGACCAATGATCGTATCCATCCCACGTTCTTTTGCCCACGCAACCGCCGTATCGAACAAACAACGCGCAACTTCCAGGTCGTTGACAGCATCAAAGAAATAAAATTGAGCCTTTTTCACTTGATGACACTCGTTAAAGAGCCTGTTGATTCCAGCACAGATCCGCCCCACCACTTCTCCATCGCGCACGGCCAGGAAAAAGTCGGCTTCCGAGTGCTCGAAAAACGGGTGCTTCTTCCGGTTGAGCGGCAGGTACGCGTCGATGTATAACGGCGGGACCCACTGGGGGCAGTTCTTGTAAAGTCTGTAGGGCACATCCACAAAACGTTTTATCTGCGATTTGTTATCGGTATCAACTTTTTCGATGGTGAGCATAGGGTCTCCTGGGAAAGGGGCTGTGATACTTGGAATATAACACCAGCGGTCCGTAAGAGGTTCATGCTATACTAGCCCAAAATCCAACTACAAGGAACCTGTAATGTCGTCAAAAAAACAACATCAGGAACTACTCAGAAAATATGCCGAAGCGGTCGTAAAAATTGGTTTGAACCTGCGGGCTGGACAGAGACTTATTATTACAAATTCCGTCGCGCGCGGTGTCCCGCCCGCCGCCCGCCCATTTGTCCATGAGATCGCCAAAGCGGCGTACGCCGCAGGTGCCCGTTTTGTGGATGTGATCTGGGGGGACGAGGAAATGCTCCGCGTCCGCCTGCAGAATGCCCCCGCCGATTCATTCAATGAGTATCCGAAATGGCATGTCAACGGCATCATGGACATGATCCAGAACGGCGACGCGCTGCTTTCCATTTACGCCAATGATCCTGATGTCTACGCGGGCCTGGACCCGGAGCGCCTCGGTGCGATGCAAAAGAGCCATTTGGAAAACTATCAGGATATCACGCTGCATGTCACCCGCAACGCGATCAACTGGTGCGTGGTTGCTGCCGGAGCGCCTGCCTGGGCCGCGAAGCTGTTCCCCGATCTAAAGCTGAAGGAAGCAGAAGAAAAGTTGTGGCAGGCCATTTTCGAGACCACTCGGGCCATGGAACCTGATCCGGTCGCGGCCTGGAGTGAGCATGTCAGGAATTTGCGCAAACGTGCAGATTACATGCAGGCAAAAAAATATTCTGCGTTTCACTACAAGTCAAATAACACAGACTTTACTCTGGGTTTACCACCCGGGCACAAGTGGATCAGCGCTCAGTCCCTGGCAGAGAATGGCGTGGTCTTTACGGCAAACATGCCGACCGAGGAGATCTTTACGCTGCCCGATCGTCGGCGAGCAGATGGCATTGTCCATTCGACGTTCCCACTTGTCTATGGCGGCAGTCTGATCGAAGATTTCCAGGTTACTTTCGAACACGGAAAAATTGTCAAAGTCAGTGCGAAAAAGAATGAGGCCATCCTTCAAAAGCTGATTGACACCGATGAAGGCGCGCGGCGCCTGGGCGAAGTGGCGCTGGTCCCGGTCAGTTCTCCGATTGCCCGACGCGGACATCTCTTCTACAACACGCTCTTCGACGAGAACGCTTCCTGCCACATCGCGATCGGGCGGGGCTACCGCTTCACCCTTACGGGCGGAGAAGAGCTAACCGATGAGGAATTCAATGCCGCCGGTGGGAACACCAGCATCACCCACGTCGACTTCATGATCGGCTCGCCGCAAATGGACATCGATGGTATCAAAGAGGATGGCACGCGCGAACCGGTTATGCGCTCCGGTGAATGGGCATTTGACGCGTAAGTACTCCCTTTTACACATCATCTTACACAAAAGAGTCTCCTCTCGAGACTCTTTTTATTGTTAGCAGGTCTATCGACTCTCGAATCGCCCAAGGAAAAGTGAAATGAACAGAAAAGGTCTTGCTTCCCTCATCGAGGGATTGCCCCCCACGTATTGGTTGATCTGGACTGGCACGCTCATCAACCGCCTCGGCGGCTTCGTCATCCCCTTCCTGACACTTTACCTGACCGCCCAGCGCGCCATTTCGATCAGCCAGGCAACGCTGATGGTTTCGTTCTTCGGCGCGGGATCATTCATCGCCCAGCTGAGTGGCGGCGAACTGACCGACCGTCTCGGCCGCCGACCCGTCATGCTGATGAGTTTTTTCATCACACCGATCTTTATGATCGCGCTCGGATTAGCGCGTGACCTCACCCTGATTTCCATATCCACGTTCATCGTCGGATTCTTTACAGACCTTTACCGACCGGCCGTCGGCGCGGCGATCGCAGACCTGGTCCCACCCGAAGCGCGGACGCGCGCCTATGGATACAACTACTGGGCGATCAATCTGGGCGCGGCGATCGCTCCGATCGTCGCGGGGCTGATGGCGGAGTACGACTACCTGATCCTTTTCGTGGCTGACGCGTTGACCACGGCCATCTTCGGCTTCATCGTACTCTTCGGCATCCACGAGACCCGCCCGGCAGCTGCCCACCATGCATCGCATGTGTCGTTACGAGAACGCTTGGCACAACTCAGGCGCGCACCGATCCTGTTGATTTTTTCACTCATCACGTTGTTCTTTGGAATGATTTACATGCAGGGAAATGTGACACTGCCCCTGGATATGCAGTCGCATGGATTAGGTCCCGGAGCTTATGGAACGGCTATTGCTGTAAACGGTTTCCTGATCATCCTTGTCACGATCCCGGTCAGTAACATGGCCAGGAAGTGGCCGCGCTTCGAAACAGTCGCCGTTGCCGCGCTCCTGCTTGGGCTTGGGTTTGGATTTACCGCGCTTGCCACTACTCTGCCGTTGTTTGCCCTCAGCGTCGTCATCTGGACTCTGGGCGAGATCGCCGCCACGTCGGTGGGTCCAACCATCATTGCAGACCTGTCACCGGTGGAATTACGCGGCTTGTACCAGGGCATCTTTGGCGCGGCATGGGGATTGTCATTTTTTATGGGTCCCCTGGCGGGCGGCTGGGTGTATGAAAACTTAGGAAATGATGTACTTTGGATCAGCTGCCTGGTCCTGGGGATTATTCTCGCATTTTGTTACTATGCGTTGAGCGCTCCTGCCAAACGTCACATGGCGCATTCCGGGACCGTATCCACAGATTGATTCCAAATTGTCAGGGGTATAATCCTGGCATGCCCAACACCAAGCCCACCTCTGTTGAATTCGACGAACTCCTGGCAGCAGAATTTAATTACATCGCGCAGACGGCAATTCAGGCAAACGAGGACCGGGCGCGCGTTTCATCGTTTTACCTGATCGCAGTGGGATCGCTGGTCGCTGCGATGTTCGGCACGCAGTTCTTTGACCCAGGTTTCTTCTCCCAAAGTATTAATGTCATGTTTAGTGGGTTGTTCACTCTATTGACATTACTTGGAACATCCACCATCATGCAACTGGCGCGCCTGCGCGTCGCTTGGTACGAATCCGCACTAGCAATGAACCAACTCAAAGACTACATGATGGGCGAGAACAAGGGGCTGGCAAAAGCATTTCGCTGGAAGACGAGTACGCTGCCCTCCAAATATAAAAGGGATAGTGTCTCATACTATCAAGCCATTGAAGTTGCGTTGATCAGTGGATTAACGTTCGGTGCCGCAGCACTCTTCGCGCAGCAGGCTTTCTTTGCCATCGGCCCGCTGCACTGGATCATGGCTATTTTACTGGGAGGATTCGCGGTTTATCTGCAGCTCATCATTTATAGACGAACAATAAAATAATCCCTCGCGGCATTCAACCCGGAAGAGATACATGGACCAGTCCAACGAGCACCTTCATCTGTGAATGATCAAGTAAGGCTCAATTTCTGGCAACTTTCAAAGATTATGAACGTAGGATACAGTGTATTCTTTCCATTGGAGGAACCTATGCCTGAACAGAAATTTACAACTGAAGAATTCCGTGTGGAAGGCGAGAAACTGATCGCCAAGATCAAGGAATTGTTCCACGAGGGAAATATCCGCCGGATCATTATCAAAGACAAAGAGGGTAAGACCGTGATGGAAATTCCGGTCACGATCGGGGTGGTCGGTGCGCTGTTGGCTCCACAACTTGCCGCGATCGGAGCCATTGCCGCGCTCCTTACCGAAGCGACCGTTGTTGTCGAAAAAACAGAAAACTAAGTTCAGAAAAACAACATGGATATTTTCACAGTAATCTACTTCGTGGGCATCGTCGCTGAGACCATCATTCGTGCACCCATTAACCAAAAGCGCAAGCAGGGAAGGATGAGCGAACAGCGCATCACAAGCCAGGAACGGACTCTGCTTGGTTTATTGTTCCTTGGAATGTTCCTTGTGCCGCTCATCTATGCAGCAACAAGCTGGCTGGATTTTGCTAATTACAGGTTGCCCACCTGGGCAGGCTGGCTGGGGGTCCTGCTCCTCATCGGCGCGCTCCTGGTCTTCTGGCGCGCTCATGCGGATCTTGGCGTTAACTGGTCCCCATCGTTGGAAATCCGTGAGAAACATGAACTGGTCACGCGCGGCATTTACAGCGTCATCCGACATCCCATGTATGCATCGCAATGGTTATGGGTGATTGCGCAGCCATTGCTCCTTCAAAACTGGATCGCAGGCTTCCTGAACCTGCTTGTGTTCAGCTCGTTTTATTTCCTGCGCGTCAAGACAGAAGAGCAGATGATGATGGAAACATTTGGCGATCAGTACCGTGTCTACAGGGAAAAAGTGGGTGGTGTCCTGCCAAGGTTCTAAAAATGGTGCCATTGGCACTGCAAAATCCTGCCCGACAAAGCCATTTGATTTTTCCTGACCGAAGTGCTATAAATATTTAGGAGAACTTCCCAGCACTTTAAAAACCAAACCTGGACAAGGAGGTAGTATGGACCGAAATGTTGGGTTATGGATTGACCATAAGCAGGCATATGCGATTTGGTCGAAGGACGGGAGAGTTGAAGTCATCCCATCCCATGTTGAACCACCCGCCCACTATTCGGGTGGCACCCAACTGGGAGGTAAGTTGAATCAGAAGGGAGATACGGAATTACGTCATAACGACCGCTTTAGGCTGCAATTGAACAAATACTATCAACAAGTCATCGCTGCACTCAAAAATGCAGATTCGATCCTGATCATGGGGCCCGGCCAGGCCAAGATCGAACTGGAGAAGGTGATCAAAAAGAACAAAAGTATTCAAAAGCGGATTCTAAAGGTGGAAACAGCCGACAAGATGACGAAAAATCAAATGATCGCTTATGTCCGAAAGTTTTACCAGCAGTAAGCAGTCACACAATCCATCACAAATAAACATGCCAAAGAGCCAGAGGCAAACTCTGGCTCTCCTTTTTACAAACGCTCCACACCTAATCCTGGACCATCCGGTAAGGTAATTTTCGCGCCGTCATATTTCAAACCGCGATAGGGATCGTTCCTGATCAGCAAGGGTCCATCCAGATCAACATAATCGCAAAGCGGAGCAAGGTGCGCCGCAGCCGTGACCCCCACCGACGATTCGACCATGCAGCTGAGCATGATCTGCATGTCGTGCGCGCGGGCGGTATGGATTATCCGCAGCGCTTCACGGATGCCCTCGCTCTTCATCGTTTTCACCACGACGCCGTCGATCGCGCCTGCCAGTTTGACAACGTCATGCGAGGTCTTCGCAGTCTCATCGGCAAAAATTGGAACACTCACTGTCGCTACACGCAGCTTTTCCTTCAACCAGAAATAACCTTCCACATCGTCCACGGCGAGCGGCTGCTCGATGAACTCCAGACCATAGTCTGCCAGTCGTAGGATGATTTGCAGCGCACGTTCGCGGCTCCAGCCGGCATTCGCGTCGACGCGCAGCCTGGCAGTGGTGGCCTTGCAGATCGCCGCGACAATTTCCTCATCCTTGTCACTTCCCAATTTGACCTTAAGAATGGGATGACCCGATGCCTTCGCCTGTTCTGCCATCACTTCCGGTTCATCCATGCCGATGGTAAACGAGGTGAGCGGTAACCTGTCGGGATTCAACCCAAACAACCTGTACAAAGGCTGCCCCAGCTTTTTGCCCCACAGATCATGCAGGGCTTCGTCGATCGCAGAACGCGCGGCGCGCGAACCCGCGGGCCGCTTTGACAAGACCACATCCATGTCAAAGGGATCGTCACCCAAATCCGGAACCGACTTAAGATATTCGATGATCCCATTCTGTGTTTCGCCATAGTATGGGACTGCTGCTGCCTCCCCCACCCCGTCATCGAGATAGACAAGAACATTGTAGCGTTGGTCACTCGCGCCATGCGCGACACGGAAAGTTGTTTTGAGATCGAGTGTGATGGGTTCCCAGTGTAGTTTCATGATTTATTCCAAGTGTAGGGGCGACCCATTGGTCGACCCTACACTACACAATTACCCTCTTCTTTCCAAAAAATCCAACACTTTTTCGATCCATTCCTCGCGCCGCTCGAGATGAACGTTATGTCCCGTCTTTTCAGGGATCCACAATTCAGCATTCGGGATGTTGTGCGCGATGTATTGGGCATGTTCATCCGGCGCGTTGACCGGGTCCTCGGCACCCATGATGACGAGTGTCGGTCTTTCGACGCGCGCCAACTCGGCAGGCGAATAGTTCGGTTCCGAGATGATCTCTTTCATCGTCAGCCACAACAGGTCACGCCAATACCCATCCCCATTCACTTCGCCATGTAATTTGATCATTTCATCGCGCCATTCAGGCGCTTCCCGCGCGACCCGGTCAGGGTCGAACACCCTAGGCTCTCGCTCGACAAGATAACGCGTCACATAGGCATTGGCTGCCTGAGGAATGCAGGTCTGAACGATCTCCGGATGTTCCATCAGGGTGACCAGGGCAACATTCCCTCCATTGCTGTGACCGATGACATGAGCGCGCTTGTCCCCCATGGCATGGATAAACGCGGCGACATCATCCGCCAGTTCCCTGAACGAATAACTCAAGCGCGGATTATTCGACCGGCCATGTCCGCGGCAGTCGGAGACAAAGACCCTGTAATGGCGGGCAAGTTCGGGGACGATGGCGTCCCAGTCGGTGTGGCTGTCGATCGTCGAACCGTGGATTAGCATGATGGGCGCGCGATCCGGTTGGTCCTCTCCATACGCCTGGTAGTAGATATTTGCGTTGTTGATCTCGATATAGGGCATATTTATCCTATGTTTCGCGTTGTCTCTTCACGCCCCCAAAACACGCTTACGCGCCTTTTCAAGGGTATCACTGATAACTTTCAATCCGGCTGTCTCATCATGATTTCGCAGGGCCTGGATCATTCCATCATGACCATGTCCCCACTGAAAATCATTGTGGTGAAGTGTAATATCCATATAAAACAGGCGTTGGGCCTCATTCATCAGCGTCTCGTAATACCCCAGCAGGCGACTGTTCCGTCCTACAGCAGCCAGCTCCAGATGGAATTTCAAATTAGCCTCAAGGAACTTTTCAACATATGCAGGATTTCCCGGATCTTCCTCTATCTGACTGAGTTTCTCTAAACGATCAATGTCAGCATCGGACATTTTTTTCACGGCGATACGAAAAAACTCTCTCTCGAAAAAAGTACGCGCCTCAAAGATTGCATTGATATCCACAATAGAGATGGTTGTCACCATAAAGCCACGATTTGGCGTGTACTCAACCAAGCCGTCCTGCACGAGAGAGGTTAGTGCTTCCCGAATCGGCGTCTTGCTGACCTTGAATCGATCCACAAACTGATTTTCACTCAGTTGATCCCCCGGTCTCAATGCACAGGTGACAATATCGTGTTTAATTTGCTCATAAACTTGTTGTCTTAGAATCGTCTTGCGTGACATAAGTCCATCCTTGCTTATTGACCGTGGGTTACTCTTATTATATAATGAAAATATAATTTGAGTATATTCAAAATATATTCTACTGATTAATAAGGAGGCACCTATCACAATCTAATCATTTTCATGCTCACTGCATCGGACTAACATTCACAAACTCAAGAGGAGAATCACAATGTCAAAAAAGTATCTCGTCTTTAGCGTGTTGACCGTTTTTGCTCTTCTCGTCGCTGCATGTGGCGCGCCGCCAGCAACCGAGAAACCCGTTAGGACAGAGCGCCCTGCCCCTACTCAAGCCGCCACCGAACCCCCCACTGAACCCCCCGCTCCAACTGAACCTAAGATTTTACGCCTTGCCCCTCTCGCCAGCGACTATGGCACAATTGACCCGGCACTGGCCACGCAAAGCGCCGAGATCCAGGTTGTCGAATCTAACTCTATTGGTGTTGTGAGACAAAATGAAACCACTGCCGAGATAGAACTAGCTCTCGCCACCGATTACGAAATCTCAGAAGACGGCCTGACATACACCATGAACCTGGTGGAGGGTGTGCCATGGGTCCATTACAACGCTGAGACCGGAGAAGTTGAAGCGGTGAAGGATTGTCAGGGCAATGATCGCACCGTGAAGGCGCAAGACTTTGCCTATGGCATGATCCGCACGATTGACCCCGCCACCGCCTCAGAATATGCTTATGCTCTCCTACCGTATATAGCCGGTGCAACGGAGTTTAATGAGGGTACAAACACTGATCCAGCCTCGGTGGGTGTTAAAGCCATAGACGATAACACCATCGAATACACATTCACTGCCCCCGCGGTCTATAACTTAAACCTGCTTGGCTTATGGATCGCTCATGCACAACCTCAATGGCTCATTGAAGGTGATGACTGTACAGAGGCCGCTGGCGAGCAATGGACCGATCCGGAAAACTTCCAGGGGTATGGCCCATTCACCCTCAAAGAGTGGGTACGTGATGCTTCCATGACTCTTGTCAAGAATCCGCTTTGGCCCGGCACTGAGAACGTCCCGCAGGCAAAAATTGATGAAATCAACTTCCGCTTCCTCGATGCTTCACCAGCTCTGGCTGAGTTCGAGGCAGGCAACCTGGATATTGTGAGCATCCCCTCAGAAGACTGGGAGCGTCTCACAACAGACCCGGACTACGCGGATATGGTTCGTCCAGTCAGTACACTTGGTACGGAGTGGTATGGATTCAACAACAAACTCGCTCCGACCGATGACCAGCGCGTACGTCTGGCTCTGTCCCTGGCCATCGACCGGGAATCACTGCTCACGAACGTTGTCAAAGGCGGAATTCCGGCCCAATTCTTTACCAACCCTGGCGCGGCAGGTGGGCCCAAACCCGAACTCTATCCTGACCTTGGCATCAAATACGATCCTGAGAAAGCAAAGGAACTGCTCAACGATTACCTGACCGAGAAGAATCTCAAGCCTGAAGATCTTGAGATCACCCTTATGGCCAATGACTCTGAAGGTCACAAAAAGAATGGCGAAGCCATCACCGGCATGTGGAAGGATGTACTTGGTATTAATGTCACCTTCATCACTCAGGAGCTTACAGTTTACCGGGATACCCGTCGGGCTGGCACAGAAAACATTTACCGCAACTCATGGGTCCAGGACTACCCCGATGCCAACAACTTCTTACTGGATGTCTTTGGTCTCAACGCCGCTTTCACTGCTGTGGTGGACTGGCCCATCAAGGTTGGTCCAAATGTCGAAGAGGAATATGTTCCCGGCTCAAATCCGAACTTCGATAAATTCGAGGAACTCTTGAAACAGGCTGCCAACGAACAGGACGCAAAGAAACGTATGGACCTCTACGCCGAGGCAGAACAAATCCTGCTCGTGGATGAAGCTGTGGTAGCTCCCCTCTATTGGTATAGCAGCGACATTCTCGTCCGCCCTGAGATCAAAGACACTGAATCAATCACGGGTTACGATCATTGGGAAAAGTGGGACATCCAGCGCTAAGCTGAGAGCCCCTAAAATGAGAGGGTAATTTGAACTTACATTCAAATTACCCTCTTTTTACCGGGAGAATGTTACAACCCGGTGAGAGCGCGTTACAGTAGTAGATCAGGCAATATTCTCTACTTATAAATCGTGTACAATCAAGCCATGGAAAATATCCAATCCACTCTAGACAAGCTTGCATCGCAAAGTGACAGCCGTACTTCTGTCTTCGACATTGAAATTCTGAGACTTCAAAACTCAAGTTTGGCATTGAGCGGACGCCTGCTCGACGAATCGCAACTGGAGACTCTCGCAAGTCATTTCTCGAACTGGAAGCTGGATACCAGTGCGATACAGATTCTCCACAAAGGCGATCTACCCCGCATGCACATCGCGACCAATCTGACCGGTTTATACGAAAAACCGACGTTCAGTGTGCCGCTGGCAAGCGAACTGTACTATGGGACCGAATTGGAAATCCTCGATGAGCAGGGCAACTGGGTGTTTGTCAAACAGAACGATGGTTATCTGGGATGGGTATACAGGCCTTATCTGGCACAAGGACCCGCGGCAAAACCAACTCATCTTGTCCTTGTTACCTCCTATGGATTGCGCGCACAGCCCGAGCGAGAAAGCGAAATTGTTACGCGGGTTGTTAGCGGGACAGGTGTGGTCGTGGAAGAAACACGCGGTGAATGGGCCCGAGTTGCTGCAAGCAAAACGGGGTGGATGCAATTCGTCCATCTGCGAGCACTTAACGAAATGCCTGCATCGGTCGATGAGAAGCGCAAGGCATTGATCGAAGATTCGTCTCTCCTGATCGGTGTTCCCTATCTCTGGGGCGGGACAACCGGCCATGGGATCGATTGCTCGGGTTTCACACGGCTGCTTCACCGCTGGATCGGTATCGAAATCCCACGCGATGCCGATATGCAACATAGCGCGGCAAAACCTGTCGAACCACCATTTGAAACTGGCGATCTTCTCTTCTTCTCTGAGAATAGCGACACCCGGCGCATTACGCATGTCGGCATGAGCCTGGGTGGCTGGAAAATGATCCACTCCTCACGCTCTCGCAATGGCGTCTACATTGATGATGCGCGGGAAGATGAAGCACACAAAGATGGTTTTGTAAGTGCCGGATCGTTCCTCCGGTGAGCCAGACATCATAGCTACATCTGGCTTAAAAGTTTTTGGCTTTACAAGTATGGTGAAAGATTACAGACCGCATGAATGGGGACGAAATACGACAATTTTGGCCAATTCCTGAACCCTGGTCGATCCTTCCTATTACACAAGGCGTTAACAATCTGACGCAGGTTATTCAGACACCTTCGGGCAGTTATATTTTGCGCGCCTATCGCAGGGACCGCCCGTTGGAGCGCATCAGATATGAACTACATGTGCTGAAACGTCTTCGGGGGAAGGCCTTGCCGTTTCAGGTTCCGATCCCCATTCCCACCATGACAGGTGAACTGTTTGCCGTTCTATCTGAAACGGCCCTCTCGTTGTCGACGCGGCTGCCAGGTTCCCCTCCACAAAACGACAATCTGGCACAAGCCTATGCCGCTGGCGAGGCGCTGGCAGAATTGGTAGCAGCACTGGACCAGTTAAAGGTGGAAGTGACATCACAGGTCCCGCCATTCCCTCCTTCAGACGATTTTGAAACCTGGGCAGGGATTCCAATTATCCCAGCAAACCTCCTGAGAGAACTGCCGCT
Organism: Anaerolineales bacterium; assembly: GCA_035716785.1. Classification (GTDB taxonomy): domain Bacteria; phylum Chloroflexota; class Anaerolineae; order Anaerolineales; family Villigracilaceae; genus Defluviilinea. The sequence continues at coordinate 2,751 of DASTJG010000657.1, read as the reverse complement.
TGCAAAAGAAGAGCAGGAACAGATCCTGACGCTCATAGAAAGGACACAAGCCTCAGTTCCTGCCCTTTACCAAACCCTGCCACAACAGATCATCCATCGCGATTACGACCAGTCGAATATTTTGATGGAAGGTAATTCCGTGACTGGCGTTCTGGACTTTGAATTCTGTGGTCCCGATCTGCGCGTCATCGATCTCGCGTACGCGTTATCGCAATGGCCTTCCGGTTTGTGGAATACCGGGAAAGAGTGGGCTGTGATCGATGCTTTCGGCCGCGGATATTCAGGACGGCAAAAACTCACCCGGGCTGAACTGGAAGCTTTGCCTCTGATCTTTCACCTGCGCGCGACCACAAACATGTTCTTTCACCTCGGACGTTTTGCACAGGGTACTGAGACATCTGAAGAGATCCTGGAGGGTGTTCGAGAAACACTTACAACTGAAGCCTGGCTGCAGATCCACGCCGAAGAACTGGTGAAGCAGGCCTGCAGCTGGCTGGATTGACTCACAGCATTAGCCGCTGGCCATTCTTTCGCAGCCACTTCCTGCGTTCCTTATAATCTGGCATGATTGTTTCCACCTTTTTCCAAAACATCTTGGAATGATTGTGGAAAACTGTGTGCGCCAATTCATGGACGACCACATAGTCTACCGCTTCCATTGGAGTGAGGATCAGGCGCCATGAAAAGTTCAGCGCTTTGTCTGCGCCGCAAGATCCCCAGCGCGTACGGGCGGAAGTAATACCAATCTTCTTGTATTGAAAACCATATTGGCCGGCGTACAGATCAACGCGCTCGGTCAGGATTTGTTTGGCCTGTGCCCGGTACCAGCGTTCAAATACCAGTTTCGAGTTGCTTTGAGCGGATGCAGCCAGCTTGAAGCTTCCATCAAGAAGCAAAGGTTTCTTTTGCTCCTTCACGATTTCGAGGGGATAGGCATTTCCCAGATACATGAACATCTCCCCCGCCACATACTGCTTGGGAGCCGGAGGCAGGGAGGCGAGCGCTTCCGCCCGTTTCTTCCTGATCCACTCTGCATGCTGCTCGATGAATTCCCTGATCGATTTCTCAGAAGCCCGCAACGGGACGCGGACGGTCAGTGAGCCATCGGGCTTTACGATCAAGGCCAGGGTTTTGCGTTTGCTGCGAATGAACTGATCGACTTGAATAAGCATTTCTGCTTTCCGTTTCCTTTCGGGGGATCGCCTAGTCCAAAGAATTATATCTGCCTACACAAATAATCTCTATTTTGTCTCTATTGGTAATTCTGCAACACAATAAAAATATTCCATCCAGTAAATCTGTGGATAATGAAATAGGCAGGGATGCCGCCCATGTTGCTGCTTTTCGCCCGGTATCCGGGCAAGGAGGAAGAAATGACCCACAGGCGTCTCTCACTCTTTGCAACCCTTGCACTGGTGATCCTTGTGTCGCAGTTCATCCCGTTTGGGAACAATGTAAGTGTGGCTGTCGCCGCACGTTGTAATTCGGCCGCGTTTGTCACGGATGTCACCGTTCCGGATGGAACTGTCTTCCAGCCGGGAGCGGGCTTTGTCAAAACCTGGCGGTTGAAGAATACCGGTACCTGCACCTGGACAAGTGCCTATGAGCTGGCCTTTGTCAGCGGCGACCCGCTGGGAGCAACGACTTCCATGACCATGCCGACCACGGCCCCCGGCCAGCAGGTTGATTTTTCCTTCGACATGAACGCTCCCACAACACCCGGGCATTACCGCGGCTATTGGATGCTGAAAGATCCCCAGGGGAATAAGTTCGGGCTGGGTACCAATGCCGACAAACCTTTCTGGGTGGATATCAATGTTTCTGGACTTCCCACCACCCCGCCACCCACACCAGGGACCGGCTTGATGCTTCAGGGAAGTGTACGCCTCAATGGAGTGGGACTGGCAGGTGTTCGTATTTATCGCAGCTATGCTGCCTACCCTGGCGTTCTTGTTGCTACCACCGCAGCAGATGGCCAATATCGTGCTGATTTCATGCCCATCCCCGGCCGTGAGACGGTGACTGTCTGGGCTGAATTGGCAGGATATACCTTTAATCCAGCCAACTATGTCTGGCTGCATGAGCACAGCTTCGAGAGCAAAACCCTGGATTTCACCGCGATCTCGTCTTCGCCCAGCCCGCCACCTTCCAGCGGAACAACTTTTGACTTTGCAAAAGAAGCCTGCGCGGCCAGTTGGAAGAGCGGCGCGGGAGCATTGCCATGTCCGGGCACAGATGGAGACACGCGCGGCTTTGCTCTGAAAGTAGACAACCCTCGACTAGAGAATGGACTCAACGACAGCGCGCCCGGACTGCTGGTCTCTCCTCAAAACAAATACAACGGATACATTCAGGGCTTCTTTCCGGAGTACACGGTCCAGCCTGGGGACCATTTCCAGGCTTCGGTCGGCTGCGCGTACGGTTCCTCCTGCTATGTGACGTACCGTCTCGACTACCAGATCAACAACGGCGCGATCAACATTCTCTGGTCGTGGCAGGAAAAGAATGAGGGCAAGATCTATCAACTGGACAAAGACCTCAGCGCGCTGGCCGGGAAAAAGGTCAACTTCATTCTGACTTTGCTGGCCAGCGGATATCCCACGAATGACCGCGCCATCTGGGGTCAGCCGCGCATTGTACATGCAGGGGCTCCAATCCCAACAGATACGCCGATCACACCCGTTCCCACTACAGAGCCGCCTGTGACCGTTTCACCTCCTCCGCCCTCCAGCGGCGTCATCCTGGACTTTG
>DASTJG010000656.1:0-8074 GCA_035716785.1 Anaerolineales bacterium | reverse complement strand
ATGAGTTTAGGCCTGCAGTCGTAAATTAGCTTATTCTTTTCTTCCCAATAAAAACAGGCGGACGCTGTGTGCGTTCCGCCTGTTTTGTCTCACGTGCCCTGTTGACCTGTCAGTACCTGGAGTGCTATTAGCCGAAGTGGTTATGGACTTAGAACCTATCCGAAAAATAATTGAAAGAGGAGACGAAACCTGTTAGAACAGGATTTACCACAACCCCAGTTCGAAAGGTAACGTCTCCATGAGCAAGGATAGCACAAAATCGAAACACATTTATCGTATGCCGGGCAAGTTGTGGAAGTTGTTGAAAAAGCACTTGCCGAAAGAACCAACAGTGAGAAAGCCAGGCCGACCACGGGTTCGGAATCGGGATGTTCTGGATGGGATTTGGCACGTACTGTGGACGGGCTGCCAATGGAAATCGATCGAAAAGGAATGGTTCCATGCCTCCAGCAGCGTTTTGCATGAGCGCTTTCAAACCTGGCAAGCAAACGGATTGTTTGAATTGCTGTTCAAGAAGATGGTCAAGTTCTATGCCCGGGAGTGTCAGATTGGCTGGAAATGGCAATCGGTCGATAGCATGATGAGCCCGTCGCCCTTAGGTGGCTCGAAAACAGGTAAGAATCCGACCGACCGAGCCAAGTTAGGCAGCAAAGTTCATCTCCTGGTGGATGAACGAGGGGCTCCCCTGGCAGTCTTCATCACCGGTGCCAACGAACATGACAAGTGGTCCGCCGATGATCTGATCATTCACATTGTCGCCAAGCGCCCGAATAGCGAACAACACTTTTGTGCGGATAAAGGCTATGACTACGAAGATGTGCATGTCTTTGTGGGTTTGAAGAATTACATCGCCCACATCAAGCATCGGCGCAGGCGCAATGAGCCGAAGGAGGACTGTCCCATTCCTGGTGAAGCGAGCTTCCCCGCCAGACGCTGGGTTGTCGAGCGAACCTTCGGTTGGCTGTCTAAACGCCGCAGTGTTGCGACTCGTTGGTGTAAGAAACCGCAAAACTGGCTTGCTTTTGTCCACATGGCTTGCTCGCAGATCTTGCTCAACATAATTTTCGGATAGATACTAAACCCGAACTGCTCGCCACAGGACCTAACCAGCTGTGGAGCTGGGATATTACGAAACTACTGGGACCGACCAAGTGGACCTACTACTATCTGTACAACATCCTGGATGTCTTCAGCCGCTACTCGGTGGGTTGGATGATCGCTGAACGGGAATCCGCCAGCCTGGCCGAGGAGCTGATCGCCGCCACCTGTGTTCGCCAGAATATTCAACCCGGACAGCTCACCATCCATGCCGATCGCGGCAGCTCGATGACCTCGAAACCCGTGGCGCTGCTGATGGCCGATCTGGGTGTAACAAAAACGCACTCCCGTCCACATGTCTCCAACGACAATCCGTTTTCTGAATCTCAGTTCAAAACGTTAAAGTATCGCCCCGATTATCCAGAGCGCTTTGGCTGCCAGCAGGATGCGCGCAGTTGGGCAACAGAATTTTTCGACTGGTACAACTATGAGCACCATCATAGTGCTCTGGGTCTGCTCACCCCGGCCGATGTGCATTTCGGGCGAGCACTCGCTGTCTTGCAGCAGCGGCAAGATGTTCTAGAAGCGGCTTACCGGCGAACGCCCCAACGCTTCGTGAAGGGTTTGCCCAAACCGCTTGCTTTGCCCACTGCTGTCTGGATTAATCCTCCTGCAAAACAACCGCAGGATGTCTCTGAAATTAGAGCCTAAATTCTGAAAACAGGTGTCTCAAACTGTTGACACATTCCGAAGCGGGAACATCAAAGCACTAAGAAATAGTGGAGGATAGATACAGTGGAAACTCCAGTGCCCCGACTAAGGTTGGTAACCAGTAGGTGTTTTTACAGATTAGTCATAAATACTTTCTTATGATCGACCTTAACAAGGAAGGCCACATAATAACGACATTGAACCGCGATGGCCAACCTGATGCAAGCCGTTCGTTGTATTTCGGCAGAGATCAGCCTGTGGACTGGGCCGAGTGACCGCAGGTATGCTATGGCGAGAGAACTCGTGCAAAAACGATGGTAATTTATATTATTAGAGGGGAAAGAGCATGGAAAGATTGGATCATTCGACCGGCAAATGATCCTCAAGAACCATTGGTTCAATGATTTTGGTTGGCAGAAAGTTCTTCAGCACCCATGTGAACTGTAGAAACAATGCCATACGCACCTCTTTTCGCAGCGAGAAATGTAATTGAGTATGCTTTTAGTCGAAAAGAAGCGGGCATTATAATAAAATTCATTTTGCAAATCGGTTGACATTATGGGAATATTGGTTGTAATCTATAGATAGACAGCAAGCAATTGCCGCAAGATAACCTTTTATTTCTTCTTGCCTATCTGATGAATGGCTTGAAGCAGCAAGGAAGAATGAAGAAGCCGGAGAGTCGGTTTAGTTGACTTTCTACAGAAAGGGACCCTGAAATGTCGAAACGATCCCGTAGTTTCTCCTTACTTATTGGAAGTCTTATCGTGATGAGCCTGCTTGCTTCTGACATGTGCATTGCAACCGCCGTTTCCGTTCCGGCGGATTCTTCAATGGCAACGGTAACAAAAAACATTGAAGCTAACACTACCGGAGAATGCTTGTATAGGTTGTTTTTGCCAAATATTTTCAATAATACAGACCCTAGAATAGAGGGAACTCCAACAAAGACGATTCAATCTGCTCCTACTACATCCCTCAGCGCGGTCGCACGCATTTATTACGTATCGACATCCGGCAGCGATAGTAATCCAGGTACGTTAGCTTGTCCATGGCGGACGATTCAAAAAGCTGCTAATTCCATGTCTGCCGGGGATACAGTCGAGATCCGGGCGGGAACATACAACGAGCGGGTGTTGATTTCCCGGAGCGGAAATGCCACAGAGGGATATATTGTATATAAAAACTATACTGGGGAGACACCGATTATCGACGGAACAGGAATAGAGATAACTCCCAGTGCCGGATTAATCAACATGCTGAATGTCAGTTATATAAAAATTGTGGGTCTGAAAGTAACCAATTCTGATGATGCCGGAATTTACGTCAGGAGAGCGCAATATATTGTTGTGCAAGACAATATTACGCAAAATACTGTTTCCTCCGGGGTAGGAATCTGGAATTCCGACAATATCCTGGTAGATAGCAATACGGTGGTGGATGCTCGTAACGTAGACATATCACAGGGCGGACACGAAGAAAGTATCTCAATATCTTCAACGAAAAACTTTGAAGTAAGAAACAATGATGTATCATTACGAACTAATTCCGGTTTTTTGGGAAATGAAGGAATAGATATTAAAGATTCTAGCCAGAATGGTAAAGTACATCACAATTATGTCCATAACTTTCCCGTTGAAGGCGGGGCGATTTATGTAGATGCCTGGAGTGCGGGCTTGAATGGGACTCCGTCCCTGAGTAACATTGAGATCTACTGTAATGTTGTAGAAAATGCTGGACCGATTGTAATTGGATCAGAGCGAGGAGGGACGGCGGAAAATATCAAAATTTATAACAATTTAGTGATCAATGGCCCAGAATCAGGTATTGAGATTTCGAATACCGGGATTTCTAATACACCTTATGGGGATGGGTTAAGAAAGAAAATAGAAATATTTAGTAATACTGTTTACAAAGTCAGATGGAGCGGTGGAGCTGGGATTTTAGTAGAATCGGCCAACATAAGTAATATTGTTATCAGAAATAACATCACGTATATGAACAATTACAATGGTGAGATTGTCGTGGCTGTTCCCTCTGCTCTGGTCCAGGTGAGTGCAGACCACAACCTGGTCTACGGTCCCAAACACTGTTCGCAGGCTTTTCCAAATTGCGTGGAAGTATCAAACATAACAAACTCAACTATTTTTGGAAATATCACGGCCGACCCGAAGTTCACCGACTTGAGCAGCCCAGACTTACACTTGGCCACCGGATCGCCAGGGATAGATAGTGGTGTGAGCTTAGCAGCAAGTGGGGTAGTGACAGATTTTGATGGAGTAGACCGACCGCAAGGAGGTGTGTATGATATGGGTGCATATGAACGGTGACGAGTAAAAAAAGGAAAAGGCCAGGATCAGCCCCTGGCCTTCATTGCATTACACGGCATAATTTTATTCAAGCTTTGATATTTACCAGCCTAAGCAAAATACCATTTATCCGCGGTTCCATTACTGATTAATGACCGGAACCACGCTATCAATAGTGATCAGCCGATGCTCCTTGCCGGAAGTGACGATTGCCTGAGCAAGCTCCAAAGCCCACAGCCCATCCTGCCCGGTCACAGCCACAGGTTTTTCGCCTCGCACGGCTGCCAGGAATGCCTCCTGTTCAGCCTGTAGTGGCTCTTTTTTATCCACGTGGTAACGGATCATCTTCCCTTCGTGGACGCCTCGCAGCAGGTGCATAGTTTCCCATTCAGATCCATTATGAACAGCATTTTCGTAAAAGATAAGATCCTGCGTTAAATAATCTACCTTAAACATCCCACCCTGGCCGGTGACAAAAAATTCACGGATCTTTGTTGGAGTAATCCAATTGATGAGCAGCGTACCGACGGTTCCATCCGAAAGGCGCACGAGACCGCTCATGAGATCTTCATGTTGACTGTGCAACCCACATTGCGTTTCGGCATAAATGCGGACAATCTCGGCCTGGGTGACGTAACGGATAATATCCAGATCATGAACGGCCAGATCAATAACGACCCCAACATCATTGATGCGCATCGGCAGCGGACCTTCGCGATGTACATCCACCTGGAAAACGCGCCCCAGCTCTTGATTCGCCAAGTGCTCCTTTAAAGCGATCACTGCTGGGTTAAACCGCTCGATGTGCCCTACTGACAGGTTTACCCCGGCTTCTTCCGCGGCAGCAATCATCTGTCTGCCCTCGGCAACATTGAATGCGATTGGTTTCTCGACTAGCAAATGAATGCCACGCCGAATCACCTCTAGCGCGACTTCTAGGTGGCAACTGGTCGGCACGACGATCGTTACGGCATCCGGGCGCTGCTCATCCAACATTTGACGGAAGTCGGTATATCCATTCGTGTTATAGCGCGCCGCAATCGATTCCACCGTGGACCGGTTGATATCAGCTACCCCTACTAGTTTCACATTGGGCATTTCCCAGTACACCCGGGCATGGTTCCGTCCCATGCTGCCAGTCCCAATCACAGCCACTCTGGTGGTCATAATTTGTTCACCCCCTCGACAATCGTTTCAAGATCCACCTGGCTGAGCTGTGGATGCACCGGCAGGGAAATGACTTCTTTGACCAGCTGTTCCGTAACGGGCAGACAAAGATCACCATACCCTCCGGCTGCAAGGTGAGACTGCCGATAAGCCGGAACTGGGTAGAAAATACCCGTTCCGATGCCTGCATCATTGAGCGCCTTTACCGCTGCATCGCGGTCACGGCCGCCATCCAACCGGATGGTATATTGGTGCCATACGTGTTCGTATCCGGAACAAACTTGCGGCGTTTTCACGCTGGTCAGGTGCGCATTCAGGTAAGCGGCGTTTGCTTTTCGCTTTTCCGTAAATTCTACCAAGCGATCAATCTGGACAAGTCCAATCGCGGCATGCAGATCGGAAGTCCGAAAGTTATAGCCAAGCATATCGTGATAATACCGCCGCTGCATACCATGGTTGCGGATCATCCGGCACCGCTGGGCGATTCTTTCATCACTGGTGGTGATCATGCCACCTTCACCCGCCATGATATTCTTTGTCGCGTACAGGCTGAAGCAGCCTGTGCCAAAGGAGCCCACTGGTTTATCCTGGAATTTCGCCCCGGCTGCCTGGCAGGCGTCTTCGATGATAATCAGTCCATGTTTCTGGGCAATGGCCATGAGCGCTTCCATATTGCAGGGATAGCCATATAGATGAACTGGCAAGATGGCTTTTGTTTTCGGTGTAATGGCGGCCTCAATCAGCGCCGGGTTAATATTGAAGGTATCCGCTTCGACATCAACAAATACCGGTTTGGCCCCGACATATAGAATGGAATTTACGGAAGCCATAAATGTAAAAGGTGTGGTAATGACTTCATCCCCCGGGCCAATTTCATGCGCTAACAGGGCTACATGTAATGCGGTGGTCCCTGAGGTGGTGGCAATGGCATATTGGGTCTGGCAAACCGCCGCGAACTTCTCTTCCAGTTTCGCGGCTTTTGGTCCCTGAACAAGCATTCCTGACTCTAGAACTTCTAATACAGCCTGTTTTTCCGCGTCTCCAATATAAGGTTTTGAGATGGGGATCATGCTACCGGCTCCTTTTTTATAATTTTTACATACTGATCATATGGTATTACAGTGGTAAAGCCACATTTCACACAATGCATGGATGCAGAGAAATAATCTACCTCTTTTTCAACCAGCTTTTCCCCGCACGGGCAGACAAAACCTTTGAGCCTGGCTGGATTCCCCGCCACAAGGCCATACGCCGGGACATCGCGCGTGATAACACTCCCCGACCCGACCATAGCCCATTCGCCGATCGTAACACCACAACGGATGGTGGAATTTGCGCCAAGCGCCGCGCCATATTTGATCAGCGTTTCACTCAGCACCCAATCATCAGCTGCTTTGAGCGAGCCATCCGGATTAATTGCGCGCGGACGCATATCGTTGGTGAAGCAAACGTGCGGGCCAATGAATACGCCATCCTCAATGGTTACGCCATGATATACAGAAACATAATTTTGTATTTTGACGTTGTCACCGATGATGACACCAGCATCAATATATACCCCCTTTCCCAGAATGCAGTTCCTGCCCAGGTGGGCTCCTTCCCGCACCTGGCTGTGATGCCAGATGCTCGTCCCATCTCCAATGCGTGCCTTATCCGAGACTTCTGCGCTGGCATGGATACGGATTGACATAAGCACTCCTCAATTTATTTATAGATTTGTGAGAAAACAATGTTCCAAACCAAATCGGAAAGGATCCCCCGATCCTTTTCCGGGCTTGGGGAGGGTGTTTGGCTTTTTCCTACCACCCTCCCCTATGAAGTTTTCCGAAATCCCTGGCCTGCATAAATCCTCAAGCCCGGGTTACAACCTTACTTCGCTGCTGGAATAGTGATGTCACCAGACTGCAGATCGTACAGGTCATCCATGGTGATGATTGGGATGCCCTGGCTGATGCAGTAACTGACCAGGCTCTGGAAACGGGAGATGTACCAATCGTTCGTGGTCGGGCTGGCACTCAGTCCCTGAATAGTGATCACCAGGATTTCCCCACGCGCCTTGGCCGTGTCCACCCAGCTCTGAGCGGTCGACAATGTAGTACTCTTGACAATCGTGCGCTGAGCGATCTCGAACGGGCTGGCCAGCGGTGAAACATTGTTGAAGGCCATCAGCGTCCGGCCAGTGCACATGCCCAGGTTTGTCATAGCATTCAGCGTATTGGCATTGTACTTTCCCCCTGGATAGGCTACGTGGCAAGGATCCAGGCCACGGCTGACAAGAGCATTCATGGCCCCTTGTAACTGTGCCGTCTGGCCTGCCAGATCCAGGGTAGTTAGGTCGACATTGCTCATCGTCTGGTTGCCGATCGTCCATCCGGCGGCTTTCATTGCTTGGAGCTGGTCCCAACGGGCATAGCCTGTTGTATCTGGTAGGTCGGTGATAACGTAGCCAGTACCACGCACATTATGAGAGCTCATATAGCTGAACGCCTGCGTGTAAAGCGAACTTAGGCTTTTATCGAAGGTGAAGATCACTGCGGGCTGCGAAACCACGCCGCTGGTCAGTTCGTCGAAAGAGTAAGTGTTGGCTGTTCTGCTATCCAGCCGAATGCGAATGCTTGTGATGTTGGCCCAGCTCGGTGAACCAGTGGCCTTCCAATCGGATGTGCGCAGGGTGATCAAGTTCCAACCCGGCTTATAGCGGAGTTTGAAGGCGCCCCCATAAGAGGCCGTGAAGTAGCTCGACGCATTGGTGTACAGGATGACGCTGCCACCTGTTGGCTCCGCGGGGCCAGAGTCATACACCCAGAAGCGGATGTTGCCCTGGTCGGCCGACAGATCCCAGGCGACCG
>DASTJG010000655.1:0-4617 GCA_035716785.1 Anaerolineales bacterium | reverse complement strand
AACTGACATGGATGGAAGATGGATCTTTCGCGTGGGTGGAATTTCGGGGATCCTCCTGGGCGTTGGGTATCTCCTGACCATTCCAGTGACGATCATTATTGCAGGTGGTTTTCCGCCGCTCGGCGCCGAGGCGCGGCTGGCCTTTTTTGCGGACCATGCGGCGGGCTGGTGGGTTACCACTGCTCTGATGGTCTTCACCGACCTGCTCTACGTTCCTGTCTTCCTCGCGCTCTACCATGCCTTGAAAGGCTTCCACAAATATTTGATGCTGTTGGCTTTTGCCGGCGCAGGATTGTTCGTCGTGCTGGATCTGGCAATCACCTGGACCTCATACCCCTCGCTGATTATTTTGAGCGGGAACTATGCCGCAGCCACAAGCGATGCCCAGCGTTTGCTTATCGTTGCGGCGGCAGGTTATCCATCTGCAATTGTTGATTCTCCCTTATCCGGAATCTACGCGATACTATTTCCCGGATTGGGTGAGCTTCTGGCGAGTCTCGTCATGCGTAAAGGGATTTTCAGCAAGGCTCTGGCTTATATGGGAGTGATCGCGGGTGTCAGCGGTATCCTGGCGGGAATCGTTCCGCTCTTTATCAACGCGGAGACGTTCCAATATATCAATGCCAGCCTTGCCATGATCTGGTTCTTTTTCGCCGGTCTCAAGCTCAACAAACTTGGACAACAAACGAATTGAGGAAAAATGAAAGCGATTGTTTACACCCAATTTGGTTCGCCTGATGTCCTTCAACTCAGGGAGCTTGCAAAACCCGAGCCCAGGGACGGTCAGGTTCTGGTAAAAGTTCATGCCGCATCCGCAAACGCATTGGATTACCGGCGCTTCGAGAATCTATCCGCCATGGGCCGTTTCATGGAAGAACGGTTTGGCAAATCAATCGGCAAACCGCTCGGCGCGGACATCGCCGGGGTCGTGGAAGCCGTCGGCGCGAACGTAAAACAGTTCCAGCCGGGGGATGAGGTCTTTGGGGTAGCCGCAGGATCATCTGGCGGGTTCGCGGAATATGCGTCAGCGAGTGAAAATCATCTGGCGCTGAAACCAGCCAATCTGTCGTTTGAGGCGGCGGCAGCAGTCCCTGTCGCGGCATTGACCGCCTTGCAGGGTCTGCGCGACAAGGGACAGATTCAAGGCGGGCAAAAGGTTCTCGTCAACGGCGCGTCTGGAGGCGTAGGTACGTTTGCTGTGCAGATCGCCAAATCCTTCAGTGCGGAAGTGACCGCCGTCTGCAGTTCGCGGAATGCGGACATGGCGCGCTCAATTGGCGCAGACGACGTCATTGATTACACAAAAGAAGACTTCACCCAAAACGGACAGCGGTACGACCTGATCTTTGCCGTCAATGGAAATCATCCTATTTCCGCATATCAGCGCGCGCTGAATCCCCAAGGGATTTATGTCTGCGCTGGAGGCGCTTTGTCTCAATTATTCCAAGCCATGCTTTTTGGATTTTTGATGTCGACGAAAAATGGGAAGAAGATGGGCTTCATGGGAATTACAAAATACAACCTGAAGGATTTGACCTATATAAGGGAACTTCTTGAATCGGGCAAAGTTGCGCCGGTTATCGAAAAAAGCCTTCCATTGTGCGAGGTTCCGATGGGGATGCGTTATCTTGCCGAAGGTCACGCAAAGGGAAAAGTTGTCTTTCAAATAGGCTGATAAAAGAAAAGGAAATCAAATGTCAACGAAACGATTTCGCCAACTAACGGGGCTGTTTTTCATCAGCGGCGCGGTTTTGGTCAACATTCCCTACACTCTGTTGATCGTGAAGTTCGATACCCCGATGTTTTGCGCGCGCCTCTCGCCCAAATCCTTACGCGATTTCATGCAGGCGGTAATGCCCTCATCTACACCTGGCTCGCGTTCGCATGGATTGGTCTGCCAATGCTCCTGGGCGTGATCATGCTCAAACGGATTCTTGAGGGGGAGAATTCCCAGTTTCTGGAGACGGCGACGACTCTCGGCGTGATCGGATTCGTCGTGCAGTTGATGGGACTCCTGCGCTGGGTCTTCGTCGTCCCCGTCCTCGCCTGCCTCTTCACCGACCCGACGACTGATTCAGTCACAAAGCATCCATCTCCGCTGTGTTTGTTGCCGTCCATCAATACGGAGGGGTTATCCTCGGCGAACACCTCGGTCAATTCCTCACCATCCTGTGGATGAGTATGGTCAGCGGCATCATCTACAAATCAAGGATATTCAGCAAGTGGGTTGCATGGCTTGCATGGTTCGCCTCCGCTGTTTATCTCCTCGCGCAAACGGATTTGCTCGCCACCGCAATTCCCGATTTTCCTGTGATCGGTTGGGCAGGGTTATATGGCAGTCTGTTGTGGTTGATGTGGATGATTATCGTTGGTGTCTATCTTGTCAAGTACCGGAACGATTAACGTTTAGTGATAAGGAAAAAAGTCGCAATTGATCACACGGATCTGGCACGGCTGGACAACCCCACAAAACGCGGACGAATACGAAACATTGCTCAAAGAGGAAATCTTCGTCGGTATTAAAAACCGGCATGTCCACGGCTTCAAAGGCATTCAATTACTGCGTCGGGAGATCAATGGGGAAGTTGAATTCATCACTATCATGACGTTTGAGTCGCTGGATGCCGTCCGCGAGTTTGCGGGCGAAGATTATGAACAGGCGGTTGTGCCCGAAAAGGCAAGAAAATTTCTGTCGCGCTTCGATGAACATTCGCAGCACTATGAAATCATCGTAGAGCGGACCGGAGAAGTATAAAAGGAAACATGATGTCCGCTGGTTATTTTAGATTGGCACAATTCAATCAAATCAATCCAATACTCAAGATCCACCTGTCCAGAAAGAGAGAAGCAGAATGTTTCGGATGAAAATAATATTCCTACTTGCCACAGGGTTCGCGATTTTTCTATCCTCTTGCGCGTCGGGCGCTCAATCTACCCTGTCTCCTGATTTGACCCTCATGCCGGGCATTGATATTCCCCAGCAGGTGGCAACAGTTACTCCAGATATATTCACTCAAACATTAGAGCCAGTAACGTCCACGCCTGTCCTTAGTATTGCCACTGTGCCAACTTCATCGAGTGAACTGAAAACACCCGATAGTGAGGCGCCCGCCGCGGGCATCTGTGGAGAGGCACAGGGCGATCCTATGATCATCGTGCTTGGGACTGATCCGAGCGGGCTGCCGCTGGCCGGGCGATGCATCGTCATCGATCCCGCACGGCGCATCAAATTCGTCAATCAATCCGGCGGCACGCTGAATATGAATTTTGCCGGATACCAAATCAATATGCCAGTTGGTGGTGAAATGCTGTTGGACAAACCAGTTAGCGAATACCTTGCAGTGGGTGTCCACTTCCTGTCCCTGGGACCGGAGTTGTGGGTGAAAGAGGTTGTTGTCGCTACCGCGCCACCTCCCATAGTGTCGTATTCCAATCCCATTGTTGGATATAAACTTGGTTTGCCGGGAGATTGGCGTATTGACGAAAGTGGCATGCACAGCGGCTCAAACAAAGAGGTGATTTTCTCGCCCCCCAACGCGGAACCTTTTGTCGCATACCTGAGCATCAGTCTGGATTTTCGTACCCTCGATCAGATCATCAGTTTTTACGCGCAGAATGTACCGGATGCATTCAGGGAAGATTCGGTTTTCAACGGTTATACGGCTATCAAATACAACTACACCAGCGGCCGCAACGAGTATTTTGTGCCTTACGGCAACCAAATATTTTTGATTGCTAGCGACAGACCGAATGACGGCGCTGTCCAATCCATATTGATGACCATTCAGTTTACGGCTTCGTCATTCACTACTTATGAAGCGACAATCATGGATAACGGAAAGACATTCAACGTGAAGGTTGGGGATAACCTCAAGCTCAATCTCGATCCAGGGTACGACTGGTCCGCCATAACGGTGAGCGATACAAACGTAATTGTCGTCACGCAGGGCATATATCAGGCTCGCGCTTCCGGTGTTGCGGCCTTGACCGCGACTGGCGACCCGCAATGCCTGAACTCCACGCCACCATGTGGAATGCCTTCGATTACGTTTATGATCACAGTGATTGTGCAATAGCCTACGTCTATGACTGCATGAAGCTAGTGCCTCCAGCGTAGCTTCTACCGGATGATTTGCCGGCATATTCTGATGTTGTGGCGAATTGAAGGTCCAGCAGTGGATAGTACCTTGTGCCTGGCTTCAGTGCTTGGATGCTGTAAGAAGAGGCGGGTTCATCTTGTTCAAATCTTGACGTTCTCTGCCCAAAAACAAATCTTGCGGTTAGTTCAGCCGAGCTTTCTTCTGACTTCCGGGTGGAGGCAATATCGTGCCCGCTTTGGAGAGTATTGAAGTTCCCGTAATTTCAACATTTAAAGCATTAAACCTTCACTTTTAAAGCATCAATCATTGCCTGGATCACAAATTTCGCCGTCAGTTCAATGGAGTATTGCTGTTGACTACTTAGTGAAGGCGATAGTTGGCGCGGCCTGGGCAGTCGCCGTGGTCATAATGCGATGATACCACCACTACTACGATCCCCTCCATAATTCTCGTCAACGGTGCAACAGAGATTGTCGACGTGCCTCTGTCATCGTGTCCTGAAACTCGCGCACCTGAC
>DASTJG010000654.1:0-4780 GCA_035716785.1 Anaerolineales bacterium | reverse complement strand
CAGTGACGATACCATTATCCTGCGCGATGAACTGACAGACGTCAATTATGATGTGCATCCAAAACTTGTCATCAACGCCGCGGGTCCCTGGATCGATTTCACGAATCGCAAGCTGGGGTTGTCCAGCCGTTTTATCGGCGGTACGAAGGGTTCGCACATCCTTGTCCGGCATGCTGAACTCTGCAGTGCCATCGGCGAAAATGAATTCTTCTTTGAAAACGAAGATGGGCGCATGGTGTACCTCTTCCCGCTGTATGAGCATGTGCTGATCGGCACGTCCGACATCCCGGTCGAGCATCCGGATGAAGCCTACTGTACGGATGAAGAGATCGATTATTTCCTGAAGTTGACGCGCCGCATCTTTCCCAGCCTGAGCGTGACGCGCGAAAACATTGTTTTCCAATTCTCCGGCGTCCGCCCGTTACCCCGCTCTGCGGCCAAGACCGTTTCCCCTGTCTCGCGCAGCCCCAGCATCGAAGTCCTCAGCGGCGATTGGACCAACCTGCGCTTTCCGGTCTATTCGCTCGTGGGCGGCCGATGGGCATCCTTCCGCGCCCTCGCGGAACAGGTGACGGATAAAGCACTGGCCTATCTTGGTATGACGCGTCAAAAAGACACGCGTTCCCTGCCGATCGGCGGCGGGCGCGGCTACCCGCGCGACCCAGGTGAGGTCCGTCGACACATCGAAAGCCTCTCCGCCTGGACAGGTGTGGCACGCGAACAATTGAAAGCCCTGTTCGAGCGTTATGGCACCCGGGCCGAGACCATTGCCACGTATCTGAATGGCGGCACCGATTTTCTTGTAAAGACATTGCCTGATTTCACACTTCGTGAGATCGTCTTCCTGGTACAGCATGAGAAGATCTGTCATCTCGACGATTTTTTGCTCCGGCGTTCCATGCTTGCAAAAACGGGCCGGGTGACGCGTGAAATGATCGCAGAGCTGGCAAAAGTTATGGGCAATGCACTCAGCTGGGACGAGGAACAACGAATGGCAGAGGTGCAGCGCACCCTGTCCCTCCTGACAGACAGGCATGGGGTCAGGTTGTGAGGCGGATGGTAGAATTGTGCCCCGTATGAACCTCTCCGTCGTCGTTCCGGTCTATAAAGGGGAAACGCTCATCGAGCCGCTCGTTGTACAACTTGGCAGAGTGTTACCGACATTTGCGGAAAATTATGAAGTCATTCTGGTCAATGATGGCAGCCCTGACCATAGTTGGCAGGTCATTCAACGATTAGCGCGCGAATATACATGGGTGCGGGGCATCTGTATGATGCGCAATTATGGGCAGCATAATGCCACATTATGTGGTGTGCGGGCTGCATGTTACGAAGTCATTGTCACCATGGACCAGGATTTGCAGCACCCACCTGAAGAAATTCCTTTGTTGCTGGCAAAACTGGATGAAGGTTATGATGTGGTCTATGGGGCGCCGCGCAAACTCCCACAGGCCCTCTGGCGCAATGTGATGACTGCCGCGATCAAGTGGATCCTGGCGAAAGTGATCGGGCTTCCTTCTGTTCACAACGTGTCTGCATTTCGAGCCTTTCGCACAAACCTGCGGGACGCGTTTGTTAACTTCCAGAGCCCATCCCTGATTCTGGATGTTTTGCTTTCCTGGGGGACAACCCGTTTTACCTCTGTGCAGGTGGACATTGTGCAGGCAGAACGTACCAACTATAACCTGACCATGTTGATTCGAACTGCCATGTTGATTCTCATTGGATATAGCACGCTGCCTTTGCGATTTGCCAGCTGGCTTGGGTTTGCCATGACCCTCTTTGGGCTGGGTGTGTTCGTCTATGTTCTGATCGTCTACTTCACCGCGGGGAGTCTGCCAGGCTTTCCCTTTCTTGCTTCGATCATTGCATTATTCAGCGGCGCGCAGCTCTTCGCCCTGGGTATTTTTGGGGAATACCTGGCGCGCATGTTCGATCGCAGCATGGATCGCCCGCCCTATGTCATTCAGGAAACTGTGGGAAAGTGAACGTCGTTATTTTGCAGCCATCCTATATTCCCTGGCGGGGATATTTCGATCAGATCCGGCGCGCTGACCTGTTCATTTTCTATGACGATGTGCAGTACGACAAGCGCGGCTGGCGGAATCGTAATCAGATCAAGACGCCGCGCGGCAAGCAATGGCTGAGCATTCCTGTATACAGCCGCGGCGCGCAGACTCAGAACATTCTAATTAACCAGATCCGCGTCGTCTGGGACGAGCCCTGGAACGAGACTCACTTGAAGGCAATTTCTCATTCCTATGGCAAGGCGCCTCACTTCGAACGTTATCGTACTTTGCTCGATGCATTTTATGGGCGTCACGACGAATTCCTGGCGGACTTTACCATTGACTTTACCGTCGCCCTGGCACGCGAACTGGGAAACGCTCAGACGCGCTTCCTGCGTTCCTCTCAGATCCCCGGTATTTCGGGACAGAAGACCGACCGCCTGATCCAGATCCTGCAAGCTGTCGGCGCGACGCACTATATCAGCGGGCCTTCTGCCAGCGACTACATTGAACAGGAAAAGTTCGCGGCGGCCGGCATCACGCTTGAATACATGGAATACAATTATCCTGAATATCCGCAGCTCTATCCTCCATTCGACCCGTACGTGAGCATCCTGGACTTGCTTTTTATGGCTGGTCCGGAGGCATCCAGCTATCTGCCCACAGGTGACCATGTCTAAAATCCCCAATCTCGATCATGTGAAATCCTACTTCGACAAG
Source organism: Anaerolineales bacterium (assembly GCA_035716785.1). GTDB lineage: Bacteria > Chloroflexota > Anaerolineae > Anaerolineales > Villigracilaceae > Defluviilinea. The sequence goes on along the minus strand of DASTJG010000654.1, from coordinate 2,051 downwards.
CGCATCCAGGAACATGGCGCTTCGCCGCGCGGCTCCGACTGGAATTCTGAGACTTCCCAAAATACTCGTTTCGACCAGTTGCTTAAAGTGGTCGAAACTCAATCCTTCTCTCTTTTGGATTACGGTTGTGGTTACGGGGCGCTGGCAGATTACCTCGAGTCCAAAGGATTCGATGCGGATTACTACGGGTACGACATTCTGGAAAGCGCCATCGAAACCGCGCGGCAGGCCCATGCAAAGAAGACCCGACGTGCATTCTTCACCAATAGATCGCAGCTACCGGTTTGTGATTACACGGTTGCCAGCGGTATCTTTAATTTTCGCGGGGAACAATCCTTTGAGGAGTGGACGGAATATGTGATTGGCGTGCTGAATGAGTTTAACCAGCTTAGTCAGCGTGGATTTTCCAGTAACTTTCTTACAAAGTACTCCGACGCCGATAAAATGCGCCCTGATCTGTATTATGCCGACCCGCTGTTTCTCTTTGATTACTGCAAACGCAACTTTTCCAAAAATGTTGCCCTACTGCATGACTATCGCCTTTATGACTTTACTCTTATCGTTCGCAGGGATTAGCCCATGTCTGAGCTACGTGTAGATTTCAACCGCCCGGTAATGGTTGGCCGTGAACTGGAATATATGCAGCAGGCCATCGAGAACGGCCATATTTCCGGCGATGGACCGTTTACAAAAAAGTGTCACGCCTTCCTCGAGCAGCAGTTTGGCGTCCGGAAAGCCTTGTTGACCACTTCCTGCACGCATGCCCTGGAAATGTCTGCCATCCTGTTGGATATCCAGCCCGGTGATGAAGTCATCCTCCCGGACTTTACGTTTGTCTCGACAGTGAATGCCTTCGTTTTGCGGGGAGCCAGACCGGTCTTTCTGGACATTCGGCCGGATATCCTTAACCTGGACGAAGCTCAACTCGAAGCTGCGATCACCCCGCGTACGAAGGCGATCGTCCCGGTCCATTATGCCGGCGTCGGTTGTGAAATGGATGCAATCATGGAGATTGCCGCGCGCCATAACGTTCCCGTAATTGAAGATAATGCTCATGGATTATTTGGCAAATACAAAGGGAAATATCTGGGCACATTTGGCTCTCTGGCTTCGCAATCGTTCCATGAAACCAAAAACTTTACCAGCGGAGAGGGTGGCGCCCTGCTGATCAATGATCCGGTCCTTGTGGAGCGGGCCGAGATCATTCGCGAGAAAGGCACCAATCGCTCGCGCTTCTTCCGCGGTCAGGTGGATAAATACACCTGGGTGGACATCGGCTCTTCTTACTTACCCTCCGACATCCTGGCCGCGTTTTTGTTCGCTCAGTTCGAACAGCATGAGAAGATCCAATTGCACCGCAAGCATGTCTGGGAGTTGTATTATGCAGGACTTAAAGACTGGGCAAATTCACATGACGTGCAATTACCCTGTATTCCTGATGACTGTGAGCAGTCTTATCACATGTTTTATGTGTTATTGCCCAGCCTTGAACTACGTCAGAAATTGATCGCTTACCTGCGTGAGTGCGGAGTGTACAGCGTATTCCATTATCTGCCATTGCATCTTTCGGACATGGGGCGGAGTTTTGGTGGGAAAATCGGGGATTACCCCGTGACCGAGCGTGTCAGTGACCAGCTTGTACGGTTACCTTTCCACAATGCGCTTACCAGCAGTGAGCAGGAACTGGTGATGGATCTGATACAGGAGTTTTCTTTTTGAAAATGTCATTCCCCCGGCGGTTCGGTGCCGGGGAGAATCTCCGCCGCGCAGCGGCGGGATCCTTCCCTCCCTGCGGTTGTTCAGGATGACATGATGAACCTGCTGGAATGGGCGTGGTAGAATCCTTCCAATGTCTCCAGAACACCAAACCACAATTGACCTCGTTATTCCTGTTTTCAACGAGTCGGGGGTCGTCGAACAGACTCATGCCAGTCTTTGTCAAGTCATTGATCCTTTACCCCACAAATTCACCATCTATTACGTGGACGATGGCTCGCAGGACGACACGGTACGGTGCCTGACCGGGCTGGCGGAGAAGGATGAACGCATCG
>DASTJG010000653.1:0-4298 GCA_035716785.1 Anaerolineales bacterium | reverse complement strand
CCCTGTGGCAATCTGTAGAATCTTGATGGTTTCAACATATACATCCTGATTTTCCGGTCTTTCGAGAGTCGCGTAAGCGAGATATTTCCTGTTTGGGGAAAAGATGGGCAGCCTGCAGCCTTTGTCTCCATATTGAATGATGCCAGGTGACCAGGTAGTAAAGGCACTGGTTACCCCTCCCCATGGTATTTCACATTTGTCTTGCAGGAGAGACGCGATCTCAGCCGGAAATGGCGAGGGTGTGATGGAAGGTGTTGGAGAGATGATTAATGTAGGGATGGCTGTAGGTGGGTAAGTTGCCGTTGCAACCCTGGCTATCATCGTCTGTTCACTGCTGATCATGGCGATGGCAGTATCGTATGCCGCGGTATTGACTGCATCCATGTCAACTGGCTGGGGGGCCAGGAATTGACAGCTGAGGAGCAGAATTGTAATAACAAGGAATGGGGCAATGTGCTTCATTGTTTTCCTTATCACAAAATTCTTGAATGAGCGGGTGCGTTCAAAGGCGATCGTCCTCATTGCCAGTTTCATACTGAGGTCCGCTATCAGGCTGTAATTATAAAGATTCTAAAGGCATTTGTTGATGTTCAACAGGTACGCTCCATAGGAATAAATCTCACGGATTAAAAAGGCTGTTTTGCGATCAAAAGACTGGTACCGGCTGGTTGGTGTTGGTGACGACAATGCTTTCAACCCGATGCTCTCTGCCAGCCACATGGTCCTGCGCATGTGCAGCGGGTCGCTGACGAGCAGGACCTGGTCCATGCCGTTCTTTTCGACAATCTGTTTTGCGCCCAGCAGGTTGAGACAGGTGTTGTCGGATTCCGTTTCGATGAAAATATGCTCTGCCGGCACGCCCTGTGCGAGCGCGTACGCTCGGGCGGCTTCTGACTCTGCCAGTTCGTCGTTTCCGGCGAGTCCGCCTGTGAAGATAATATTTTGTACGATGCCCTGTCGGTAAAGATCGATGGCATGGTTAATGCGTTCTCGAAATACGGGAGACGGTCTGTTTCTATAGACCGTGGCACCCAGCACAACTGCCGCATCTGCCGGGGCATAGCTGCTGATGAGTGAAAACGAATAAATGTCTCTCCCCAACTGGGATAGTATTAATGAAAAAGATATGAAGAATGTGATCAGGATGATTCGGAATGGTTTTTTCAGCACAGCCATTTAGACGATCATCCCTGCTTTGGACTTACGCCCCTGTTGCCTTGTTATTCCTTCATCTTCACATAAAAGATCAACTGGCCCTCCAGGTCCTTTGTCCGCATCTCGAATTTGTCTTTGAGCTTGTTCAACATGCGTGAAAGTTGCTTATGTCCATAAGTGCGCGGATCAAAGCCCGGGTCCACCTGGTAGATGGCGTTGCCCATCACGTCGAGGCGTGCCCAGCCATCCTGTCCCACGGCCATTTCGAATGCCTGACTCAAGACGGGCATTGGGTCAGCTTCCTCTTTTTCTATCTCTGTCTCGGTCGTGGCTTTTTTCGCCCGGCTCGATTGCGTCCGTCTTTGCTGTATTGTTTTCTTCTCTGCCACCAGGTTTTCAGTATAGACGAACAGGTCGCAGGCGTTGACGAAGGCCTTCGGTGTCTTCTTCTCGCCGATGCCCATGACGAAGATGCCCGTCTCGCGGATGCGCGTAGCGAGACGTGTGTAGTCGCTGTCAGAGGAGACGAGGCAGAATCCATCCACCACACCGGAATGCAGGAGGTCCATGGCGTCGATGATCATGGCGCTGTCGGTCGCGTTCTTCCCCACGGTATAGCGGAATTGCTGGATGGGCTGGAAGGCGTGGTAGTTCAATGTTTCCTTCCAGGAATTCATGTTGTTGGTTGTCCAGTCTCCGTAGATGCGACGGACAGTGACCTGTCCGTGGCGGCCGGCTTCCACGAGCATTTGCGGCAGCAGGGATGACTGGGCATTATCGCCGTCGATCAGCACGGCGATCTTTTGACGACCATTGGTTAACTTTTCGTTTGGCATAGTGATGTGATTATAGTGGACTCCTCGCCACAGAGTAAGGTTTTGAACATAGCCTTATGGATTGTTTGGCACAGGGGTATTCAAAGCGCCCGGATTGGGTGCGAACAAGCCAATATCCTTGCAGGAGGCGGACCCCACGCGTTGGAACAGCCCGGCGTCTCCGGTCACTTCGATCTGAATGGGTGTTTCCTCCCGGTAGGTGCTGTCCACAGTCAGTTTCAGGGTCACTTTGTAGGCAACCGGAAGAGATGTCACTTCGACAGTCTTGTCGGGATGCTCGCGTCCTTCGTCCAGGGCTTTCAAGGTTGTCTTCAAGTTGGTTAGTTCGACGCCGCCTGTATTTCTCAAGACAACAAAGGCATTCGTGACCTCGCCCATACCATGTGTCACATCGATGCTGGTGTTGCAGCCGAGGGTCTCTACGGAAATGGAGGGTCCGCTGGGCGAACTGGTTTGTGCGGTCGCGGGGGTGTTCGATGGGATCAGGGTCGATGTCAGCGTCGCGGTTGGGAACGAGAAACTGGTCGCGGTGGCAAGTTGGGGCGTTGGCGTCGCGCTTGCTACACCGATCACGACTGGCGTTGCCGTAAAGATCGAAGGTGTATTGGTTGCGGGCAGGAATGGGGTGGGAGGGTTGAACGGTCCCGGCTGTATCACCCAACCGTTGCACGATGCCATGGCTGGTGCCAGAAGCATCAGCAGAATCGCAGGAATTGTCTTTTTCATTCTCTTCTCCTCCTTATCATTGTACCCCGCACACTTCATAAAGTGTAAGAGATGCGTGCGGGGTTGTACCCCGCACGTTCCACAAATTGGAAGAGAATAAACGTGCGGGGTTGTATCCCGCTTTTTCGGATGGGCAAAGACTCTTTTGGCTGGACTATAGTTGTCCAGTGTCGCTCCAATTCTCCAGGCTATTCGTGTAGTCAAGATCGTCGTATCTCGATAGTGTAAACGCTTTTGCATAGGATGGCAGCTCTGTACCGGTGACATGCGCAGCAAGGAGTTCTCCGACTCCGCAGGCAGACATGATGCCATAACCTGATACTGCGCCGGTCACGTAAGCGCCGTCTACGCCCAACGGACCGACTAGCGGGCGGTTCTCGCGCGTCCTGGTGTAATAGCCGCCATCCAGCTGCGGGCGCGGCATCCTTTCGAAGTATTCCTGCATGCGAGGCAACAGGGCAGTAAGGCCGCGCAGGGCTACTTCGGGATATTGCTCGTCTAACTGGGGCGACCAGGCTGGGTCCATGATCCGGGTCTTGTAATCCCAGAGCATCAGAATGTTCTGGCTTTCTCCCGAACCTTCCGGTCGTACATGGGCTCCGGCGGGAAGCAATTCTGTCAACCAGCGGGTTTCGTCATCTTCAGCCAGTGCGAGGCGCTCTTCCTTCTCCCAGGGCAACAACTGTGGATCGGTCCAGATCAATAGCGGCGCCTCACGTCCGATCACGCCCAGCGGATCTTTGATCGCGGCTTTGAGATGCAGCTCTGTGTGGATGGGCAGGTCAACTCCGAGCAGCTTGCCGACCTCTTTGAGATACGGTCCCGCGGCGTTGATGAAGATCGGTGAATCGACGCGCTCTCCCGAGCTCAGCCTGATCCCGTTTACGCGGCCGTTCGCCACATCGACGTGGGTCACGCGCCCGGATTCGAACCGGACCCCGCGCGTGCGTGCCGTTTCGAGCAGGTACATGCCCAGTTGCTGCGCGCTCAGCCAGCCTGCCCGCCGGACATGCAACGCGGCGACCGCGCGCTGTGTGAGATAGGGAAAATATTTACGGATGAGTTCATTGCCGATGAGCAGGTCAGCGCCGGTCGGCTGATCGTGGAATCCCTCCACGGGCGCGGGTTCGTAGGATGATGCCGCAGACGAGTGAACGCGCGTTGGCCCCGCGCCCAGGCTCGAGGTCGCGCGTGCAGCGGACTCCATTTCAACGATTTTGTCTTCATCGGCGGTCACATATAAATACCCCCGTCGATTCATTCGGAAGACGTTCCCACTTTCTTCCGCGAATGTTTCCATCAAGTCGATCGAGCGATTCATCAAGGCGAGCATTTCCGCGTCCGGCCACAAGTTGCGGTAGCACTCGGTGGATCGATCACTTGTAAACGACAGCGGAGGACGTTCATCCAGGAGCAGGATGTTTCTGACGCCTGCTTTGCTGAGAAAATGCGCAGCGGCGACGCCGGTGATCCCAGCCCCGCAGATGACGATATCCGCTGTCCGGCTCATACGTACGAGAGTTTTGCCTGGAGTTGTTCCCGATTGGGCTCCACCAGAATGGAGCCATCCGGGAAGATAAT
>DASTJG010000652.1:0-7067 GCA_035716785.1 Anaerolineales bacterium | reverse complement strand
CTGGGCCTGCAATTCTTCAGGGATATCGATTAATCTGGGTTCTTTTCCCAGATCATCCTCCCAGATAACTGCCTTTTCTTCCAAAAGGAGGACAACACCATGGACAGTCGCCTCGAAACCGATCGGGAGCTGCATTGGGATCGGGTTGGCACCCAAACGCTCTTTGATGGAATCAATTGTTCGTTCAAAAGAGGCGCCGACACGATCCATTTTGTTGACAAAGCAGATGCGCGGGACACCATAACGGTCCGCCTGACGCCAGACCGTCTCGCTTTGGGGCTCCACACCCTGGACGGCGTCGAAGACGACAACGCCCCCATCCAAAACACGCAGGGAGCGCTGAACTTCGGCTGTAAAGTCGATATGGCCGGGAGTATCAATGATATTGACCTGATACCCCTTCCATTCGGCAGATACAGCTGCAGAGACGATCGTGATACCACGCTCGCGTTCCTGAACCATCCAATCGGTAACAGTGGTCCCATCGTCCACTGAACCAATGCGATGTGTCTTGCCCGTGTAGAACATAATACGCTCGGTCGTCGTTGTCTTACCGGCGTCGATATGGGCAATAATTCCAATATTTCTATACTTCTCGAGCGGATACTCACGGGCCATTGATAAACTACCTTTGCATTTCCTCTAAAATTTTCTAGACACGATAATGGGAGAAGGCGCGGTTCGCCTCCGCCATCTTGTGTGTCTCGTCATGTTTGCGGATCGCGGAACCAGTCTCATTAAAAGCATCGATCAATTCGCCTGCCAGCTTTTCAGGGAAGGATTTCCCGGCGCGCTCACGAGCCGCAGACAAAATCCAGCGGAGCGCCAGTGTGGTGCGGCGGTCCGCCGAAACTTCCATAGGTACCTGATATGTCGCCCCACCCACGCGGCGTGGACGGACTTCCATGACTGGAGAGACGTTCTTGAGAGCAGTATCAAAAACCTCAAGAGGGTTTTTCTGAGTGCGCTCCTGGATCAAATCCATGGCGTCGTAAACCAGTCCGGTGGCAAGACTTTTCTTGCCGCGCTTCAAGACATGCTTGACCATGGTCTGGACATGCACGCTGTTATAGCGAATATCAGGAAGAATTTCCCGTTGTTCAGGTTTTGCTCTACGCATATTTCATGACTCCATTAACTTACTTGGGGCGTTTCGCACCGTACTTGGAGCGGCCCTGTTTTCGATTCGCAACACCGGTGGTGTCCAGGGAACCGCGCACGATGTGATAGCGCACACCAGGCAGATCCTTTACACGTCCACCGCGCACCAACACCACAGAGTGTTCCTGCAACTGGTGACCTTCACCAGGGATGTAGGCGGTCACTTCGATGCCATTCGTTAGACGAACGCGGGCGATCTTCCGCAATGCGGAGTTCGGCTTCTTCGGGGTCATTGTACGCACGATCGTACAAACCCCACGCTTTTGAGGTGCACCCTTGTCCTGGCGCACGCGGCGCTGCTTGTACGAGTTCAATGTGTACTGCAGGGCCGGGGCTTTGCTTTTTACTTTCTTGTTCTTGCGGCCCTTGCGGACCATTTGATTGATTGTCGGCACGATTAGCCTCCGATTACTACTTTCTTCACAATGATTTTTCGCAAGAAATAAGGCCATCACAACGTAACTGATGGCCTCATTTATAGTGCCATGCCTTGTAGCGGGGATATTGCCGCTTTATCTTTTTGGCAACGGAGGGTGATTTTATCATTCACTGCAGTTGCCGTCAAGATTACTACTTAGTCATTAAGTTGTTTCCAATGCCCAACAGACCGGTATCCAACTTGGGCGGATGTTGTTTTTCTTCATCCTTACCAAAGCGAACGACCTCGCCGCCTTCGTTGATCGCTTCTACAGCGAGTCCCAATGACTGCAGTTCTTTAACTAACACACGGAACGAGGCCGGGATGCTTGGCTCCTCAATCGGTTCACCTTTGACGATCGCTTCATACGTATTGACGCGTCCCTGAACATCATCGGACTTGACCGTCAGCATTTCCTGAAGGGTATATGCTGCACCATAGGCTTCCAGCGCCCACACTTCCATTTCACCAAACCGCTGACCGCCGAATTGAGCCTTACCGCCAAGTGGCTGCTGAGTGACGAGACTGTAAGGCCCTGTGGAACGCGCATGGACTTTATCTTCAACAAGGTGGTGCAGTTTCAGAACAGTCATAACACCAACGGTTACAGGCTGGTCATATGGAATGCCCGATTTACCATCCCGCAAAATCTGCTTGCCGAGGATGGGCATCGGATCGCCGGTCGTATTCGTAATCTCCTGGGCTACTTCCATGACACGCGCTTCCGCGATCCTGCCGGTATGCCTGTGGCTTTCGATCCACAAACGCAGACAGGCGCTGACAGCCGCCGTATCATACTGACCGCGTTCACGCGGATCCACGCCTTCAGGGTGGAAGATCGTATCGGGATCATATTCCCGGTCACGCAGCCATTCGGCTGCCGTTGCATGCCGCGCATAATCCACATCGTTCAAGTCGTACGGATCATATTCACGCTCGCCCAGCCATTCTTCCAAATAGAGGCGCCGGACTTCATCATCATCCTGGATGGACTCAGGATCATATTCCTGCTGCTTGATCCACTCCCAGGCCGCAGCCGCGGACTCTTTCCATGCCTGATCGACGATCCAAGCACGCGCGAGTTCGGCTTCGATCTCCGCCTCCGTGGCTCCATCGAACACAGGCGTCACGGCGCGATAGCCAAGGCGTTTGGCGGCCCATCCGAGATGAACTTCCAGAACCTGACCGATGTTCATACGACCCGGAACGCCCAGCGGGTTCAAGATGATGTCCACCGGGGTGCCATCTTCAAGGAAAGGCATATCCTCCACGGGAACCACTTTCGAGACAACGCCCTTGTTGCCGTGGCGGCCTGCCATCTTATCGCCAGCCGTCAGCTTGCGGCGCTGCGCCACGGAGACACGTACCATCATGTCCACGCCGGCAGACAGGTCAGAATTTTCCTCACGGGTGAAGACCTTTACATCGACCACTTTCCCGCGCTCGCCGTGCGGCATGCGCAGGGATGTATCCTTTACATCGCGTGACTTCTCACCGAAGATGGCGCGCAAGAGGCGCTCTTCAGGGGTAAGCTCTTTTTCACCTTTCGGTGTGATCTTGCCAACCAGAATGTCATTTGGTCCGACTTCAGCGCCGATGCGGATGATCCCGTTCTCGTCGAGGTCCTTGATCGCATCTTCACCGACGTTCGGAATATCACGTGTGATTTCCTCAGGACCCAGCTTGGTATCGCGTGCTTCCACTTCATATTTTTCGATATGAACAGATGTGAAGCGGTCCTCCTGAACGAGGCGCTCAGAGATCAAAATGGCATCTTCGAAGTTGCCGCCTTCCCAGGAGAGAAACGCCACAACCACGTTCTGGCCGAGGGCTAGCTGTCCGCTCTCCGTGGAGGACGAGTCGGCGATGATATCGCCTTTCTTGATCTTCTGCCCTTTGACAACTGCCGGACGCTGATCGATACAAGTACTCTGATTGGATCTCTGATACTTGCGTAGTTGGTACATGTGGCTTCCGCCTCGTTCCTTGACCGTGATCGTGTTGCCCGTCACAGACGTTACCTCACCGTCGGCTTCCGCCACCACCACCTGACCGGAGTCAAGCGCGGCATGGTATTCCATACCTGTGGAGACCAGCGGGATTTCAGGGCGAACCAGCGGGACAGCCTGCGCCTGCATGTTCGATCCCATCAAGGCCCGGTTGGCGTCATCGTGCTCAAGGAACGGGATCAACGCGGCACTGATGCCGACGACCTGATGCGGAGCCACATCCATGTAGTCAACCGATTCCGGTGTTGAAAAGATAAAGCCGGAGTGATAGCGGCACGACACACGATCGCGCACGAATTCTTTATTCTCAGTTAGAGGAGCATTGGCCTGAGCGATCACATATTTATCTTCTGCATCAGCAGAAAGGTAATCGAACTGATCGGAAACATGCGGAGCTATAGCAACCGGGGTACCGATCTTGGCAAGTCTCTTCATCATTTTGGCGTCAACGGTCTCGCCGCTCTTGTAGAGAACATCGCCGCTCTTCGGGTCGTTTACACTCTCGCGCAATGTACGACCTTCCAGCCGTTCATCGTCGGCTTCCATCGTGCGGAAGACTTTGCGATATGGAGTTTCAATAAAGCCGTACTCGTTCACTCTCGAGAACGAAGCCAGGCGGCCGATCAAACCAATGTTCGGACCTTCAGGTGTCTCGATCGGGCAAATACGTCCATAGTGCGAGTGATGCACATCGCGCACATCGAAGCCCGCGCGCTCACGACGCAGACCGCCGGGACCCAGCGCGGACAATGTGCGTTTGTGCCGCAACTCCGCCAGCGGATTGGTCTGATCCATGAACTGGGAAAGCTGGGATGAACCAAAGAATTCACGCAGCGCTGCGACCACAGGACGAATATTCACCAACGTCACCGGTGACAACTGTTCCTGGTCGCGAATGGACATGCGCTCTTTGATCACGCGTTCCATGCGGCGCAGACCAATACGCAGCTTGTTCTGGATCAGCTCGCCCACTGTCTTGACGCGGCGGTTGCCCAGATGATCGATATCATCCGGCGGCTCGACGCCGTTGTTGATCTGGACCATGCGGCGGATGAGTCGGATCACATCCTTTTTGGTCACTGTCCGATGCGGGATCGGGACATCCAAATCCAGCTTCTGATTCAATTTATAGCGACCCACACGCTCGAGGTCGTAATGCCGCTGATCAAACAATTGCTCCTCAAGGAACTGCCGGGCATTTTCAAGCGTCGCCGGGTCACCAGGGCGCATCCTTTTGAAGAACTCGATCAGCGCCGCCTCGGCAATGGTCTGCTTGGCAGTCACATCCCACTCTGGTTCCTGCTTAAGTGTGGAGGCGATGAAGAGACGTTCCGGGTTATTGTCCACATCCTGGAACAAAGACAGGATTTCTTCATCGCTGCCGGTCACGAGCGGCGAATCCTTGGTACCATCACTGACAGCAGCCAGCGCGCGCAGGAAAACGGTGATCGGCACTGTGCGCTTGCGGTTGAATTTCAGGATAATGTAATCGGACTTACGGGTTTCGAACTCCATCCAAGCGCCGCGATCGGGGATCAGCTTCGACATGGCCAGCGGGCGTCCGGTGGCGCGATCCGTCGGCGCTTCGAAGTAAACGCCTGGCGAGCGGATCAACTGCGAGACAACGACACGCTCCGTACCATTAATAATGAATGTGCCTTTATCGGTCATCTCGGGAAAGTCGCCCAGGAAGATATCCTGTTTGATCGGTTCAGGGACATCGGGTCCAGCCAGCAACACAGAAACATAAAGCGGGCTGGCATAGGTAAGATCCCGCTCGACACATTCTTCAATTGTATGTTTGGGTTCACCAAACCAATATTTGAGTCCCCACTGTTTTGCTTCGGGGCTGCGACTCGGGAAATATAATTTCATTCCCTTGTTATAGGATTCGATCGGCGACACTTCGTGGAAGAGATCGCCAAGCCCCTCACGTTTGAGGCGCTCAAAAGAATCAAGTTGGACTTCAATTAGGTTGGGAAGATCGATATTGATGGGGATACGCGCATAACTTTTGCGGGGTAAAGAAGGCATTCGGTTCACTCCTGACCTGGGGTCTACGAGTCATTCACTACAATACCGCATGAATTCCTAAGCCGGTTTTCTTTTACTGGCTGGTAAAAATCCAAATCTTAGAAATAATGTAACAGGCGGTAAACACACAAATCCATCCCGCGGCATTTGGCGGGATAGCAAACCGTAATTATATATGAAAGTTTATTTATACGCAAGGGATTTTTCACTTGAATTTCCACCCTTTCCCTATTTCTGGTTACCTGGATTCTATCACAATCTCGTATCAGTCGCAAATCGACACAGGTAGACAGGGGTTTTGACTGATAGAATCACCAGAGCAAAATCATTCCGGAGGCGCAATGACCACACCAGAGGCAACAACGAACGACAAACGCGAAATCTTTGGCTGGGCCATGTATGACTGGGCCAACTCGGCCTTCAGCACCACGGTTGGCACCGTGTTTCTGGGACCCTACATCGCCTCGCTGGCAGCGACAGCTGCCGAAGCTTATCCGGATGGTCTTGCGCGTTTCTTCGGAATCCCGGTCGCGCCTGACTCGTTCCTCCCCTACTGCATTTCATTTTCCGTTGGTCTGCAAGTGTTGTTCCTCCCTATCCTCGGTGCCATTGCTGATTATTCCCATCTGCGCAAGCAATTGATGCAAATCTTTGCCACGCTTGGTGCACTCGCAACCATTGCCATGTTCGTGATTACTGGCGAATTATGGTGGCTGGGAGGCGTACTATTCATCGTTGCCAATCTGGCATTCGGAGCGGCGGTTGTTTTTTATAACGCTTACCTTCCTGATATCGCCAGTGAAGATCAGCGCGACAGTGTCTCCTCGTATGGCTGGGCGATGGGTTATCTGGGTGGCGGGGTTTTGCTCGCACTCAACCTGGCATTTTTTATCTTCAGTGAGGATATTGGCGTGCCCGGTGATCTGGCCGTCCGCATCAACCTCGCTTCGGCGGGACTCTGGTGGCTGGGGTTTTCCTTTCTGACCTGGACAAGACTCCGCCAGCGCCGCGCCACGCGTCCCCTGCCGGCAGGCGAGTCGTATGCCAGTGTGGGCTTCAAGCAATTAGGCAGAACGTTCCGGGAAATGAAGAACTTCCCCGAGACGCTCAAGTATCTTTTGGCATACTTCCTTTATAACGATGGTATTCAAACTGTGATCGCGGTCTCCTCGACCTTCGCCGCCGCGCCGCTGATCCGTGGCGGGATTGGGCTCGAACAAGATACACTGATTGCCGTGATCCTCATGATCCAGTTCGTGGCATTCTTTGGAGCGCTCTTCTGGGGCAGACTTGCCAAATGGATTGGCGCCAAGCAATCCATTATCGTCAGTTTGTTCATCTGGGCAGGTGTGGTGATCTACGCTTATGGCGGACTCCAGGGCGAGGACCGTGTAGCTGAATTCTTCATCCTGGGCGCTTTCATTGCCCTCGTCATGGGCGGATCG
>DASTJG010000651.1:0-14497 GCA_035716785.1 Anaerolineales bacterium | reverse complement strand
ACCTGCCGTTCTATCGCCGCCCGCCCTTTATGCGTGGTCAGGGATTTACGCCGCGCGATCAGGTTGAATACAACGAAGTCAATTTGGATCAGTTGACCGAATCCTTCAAAGCGAATGCGGAAGTGAATCCCGACTCGCTGCAGGAAGCTCGTTTGCTGCGTGACCCGCGTAACCCTGTCGTTATTCTGGGACGCGGCGAGATGAAGATTGCACTCAAGGTACGCGCTCATCGCGTCAGCGCGGGCGCCAAGGCGAAGATCGAAGCCGCCGGCGGCAGCGTCGAGTTGATCGGTTAATCCTGAGCCAACAAGGAATGTCCAGATATGCCTGAAAAGAAACAATCCGCGTGGCGTTTTCTATGGCGCTCGCAAGATATTCGGAAGAAACTGCTGATCTCGCTGGCGTTGCTGATGCTCTTCCGCATTGCAGCCAATGTCCCGGTCCCCGGGGCCGACCGGGAGGTTCTGCAGGCTTTCTTCCAATCCCAGGCTGGCCAGGGAGGCTTTCTTGGCTTCCTGAACCTGCTTTCCGGCGGTACCATCCAAAACTTTTCGCTACTGTCCATGGGCGTGTATCCTTATATTACCGCCCAGATCATCCTGCAACTACTGGTCCCGATTATTCCCTCTTTGCAGCGCAGAATGCAGGAGGATCAGCGTGAAGGACGCCGTTGGATGGAGAAATGGACCTATTATCTGGCTGTTCCCATGGCAATGCTTTCCGCCGTTGGGCAGATCAATATATTCAACTCTCTATCACAACAAGCGCTGGGCCAGAACATTATTGACTTTAGCTTCACAGGTGAATTTTTGGTTCCCTCCCTCATGGTTTTGCTGGTCATGACCGCAGGCACGATGTTTGCCATCTGGATCGGTGAATTGATCTCAGAATATGGTATCCGTGGGCAGGGTTTGTCCCTGGTCATTTTTGCGGGTATTGTGTCACAGATCCCTGAAAATCTCTATCGTCTCTGGCTTGATGAAACCAACCGCTGGATTCTACTCACTGCCATGATCGTGGTCATTGTAATTACGGTGCTGGCTATCGTATACGTGCAGCAGGGACGCCGCAATGTGCCGATCATGTATCCGCAAAAGAGTCAGGTCTTTTATGCGATCCAGCGCGGCAAAAACGTCAGGATGCCTCAGCCGACACTGCCCCTGATGGTCAACCTCTCCGGCATGATCCCGCTGATCTTTGCCAGCGCCATCCTGCAGTTCCCGGCGATTATTGCCAGTTACTTCACTCGCTCAGAGACAGAGTGGGTAAGCAATCTCTCAACCAGCGTTCAGAACTTCTTTAATCCCAGCGGCATCAATTCCTGGGGATACTGGGTTCTGTATTTTGTCATGGTTGTGAGCTTTACTTATTTTTATACGACTGTTATTTTCGAACAGCAGAATTATGGTGACAACCTGAAGCGTTCCGGTGCTCAAATCCCCGGTGTGCATAGCGGTGCTGCGACCCAGAAATATTTGAGCCGTATCCAAAGCCGCATTACCCTGCCGGGCGCGTTGTTGTTGGGCGCGGTGGCGATCATGCCCTTCCTGCTGCAATTAATTTTGCCTGCGGCTCAGGGTAGCGCGGGAATATTCCTCTTATCTTCTTCAGGTCTGTTGATCGTTGTCGGTGTCGTGCGTGATACCTTTATGAATATTGAGGCTGAACTTAAGTTGCACGGTTATCAGGAAAAACTTCTCATCAGCTAGGAGTATTTATGGCAACGTTCATTGTCATGTTGGGACCTCCGGGTGTTGGTAAAGGTACGCAGGCGAAAATCTTGTCCGAAAAAACAGGACTGGCCCATATCTCTTCCGGTGACCTGTTCCGCGAGAATCTAAAGAATGAGACTGAGCTTGGAAAACTTGCTCAAACCTACATGACGAAAGGGGAACTGGTGCCGGATGATGTGACGGTTGCCATGATAAAGGACCGCCTCACTCGCCCGGACTGTAAAGCGGGCGCCGTTTTGGACGGTTTTCCCCGCACCCCGGCCCAGGCAGAAGCGCTCGAGGTCATGCTCCATGAATTCAATGGTCAGGTGGATGTCGTGCCCTTTATCACTGCCGGCGAGAACGTCCTGATCGAACGCCTGGGAGGTCGCTGGACCTGTCGTGTAAACGGTGCTCACGTTTTCAATGAGAAGACGAACCCGTCGAAGAAAGATAAAGTCTGCGATTTCGATGGCGCGGAACTCTATCAACGTGATGATGACAAACCGGAAACTGTGAAGAACAGAATTAAGGTTTATTTTGAGCAGACACTGCCTCTGATCTCTTATTATCGAGAGCGCGGCAAATTGGTCGAAATTGATGGAACGCAACCTATAGATCAGGTAACAAATGATCTAATGGTTGCATTGAAAAAGTAGTGTTTATGAGTTGGTCACGCCAGATCCATATCAAAAGCCCGGCTGAATTGCAAATCATGCGTGAAGCCGGTCGCATCAACGCAACGGTACTGGCGGCGACAAAGGAACTTTTAGAACCGGGTGTTTCCACTGCCGACCTCAACGCGGCTGCTGAGGAAGTGCTGAGGAAACACGGATGTGTATCGCCGTTCAAGGGTTATGGCCATCCGCCATTTCCCACCTCGATCACGGTCAGCATCAATCGTGAACTGGTCCATGGCATTCCGAGCAAGAAACGGAAGCTGAAAGCCGGGGATATCGTCTCGATCGACTGCGGAACGGTGTTCGAAGGGTGGGTTGCCGACTCAGCGTATACCGCTGGCGTCGGTCAGATCTCTGCCGAGGCACAGGAACTTCTGGATGTGACCCAGGGAGCGCTGAATGCAGGCATCGAAAAGATGTGTGTAGGCAACCGGACGGGCGACGTCTCAGCGGCGATACAAAATTATGTGGAAAGCCGTGGCTATTTTGTAACACGCGAATATACCGGCCACGGCGTTGGAAGACAAATGCACGAAGGACCGCAAGTGCCGAATTACGGCAAACCGGGTACGGGGCTGCCTCTCAAGGCAGGCATGACGATTGCCCTCGAACCCATGGTACTTGTCGGTACAGCAGAAACACGTGTCCTTCCCGACCAGTGGACGGTAGTCTCTGCAGACGGATCATTGACAGCCCATTTTGAGCATTCTGTGGCTGTCACCGAAGGAAAACCTCTTATCCTGACTGTCCCGTGATCCCTGCGAAAACTGCGTGTAACCTGGACGAATGAAAGACGTACGTGTATAATCAACAACTTGGCTATCTAGAGAGTGAACGTTTGCAAGGAGTATTGTCATGAAAGTTTCTCCGTCTGTACGGAAACGCTGTGCCAAATGCCGCATTGTTCGTCGCAAAGGCATAGTGTATGTCATCTGTGAAAATCCAAAGCATAAGCAGCGACAAGGATAGATGAATTATGGCGAGAATTGAAGGTGTCGATCTGCCCCGCAATAAGCGGGTTGAAGTTGGCTTGACCTATCTCTATGGGATCGGTCCGACGCGCGCGCAGAAAATCCTGACTCACACAAAGGTCAACCCCGATACACGGGTAAAAGACTTGTCTGAGGCGGATGTGGCTGCAATTCGCGAGTACATCAGCAAGAACTATAAGGTGGAAGGTGACTTGCGCCGTGAGGTTCAGATGAGCATCAAGCGCCTGATCGAAATCGGGTCTTACCGCGGGATGCGCCATCGCCGGAATCTGCCGGTTCGTGGTCAGCGGACGCGGACGAATTCGCGTACCCGCAAGGGCACTAAGAAAACGGTTGCCGGTCGCGGACGCCGTCGCGGTACAAAGAAATAAGAGGTTGAGAAGTTATGGCTCAAAGTGTACGTTCCACACGTCGAGGCGCGGGCGCCAAGAAAGTCAAGCGCTCTATCTCCTCCGGACAGGTGCATATTTTTGCATCGTTTAATAATACGATTGTCACCGTGACCGATACGGAAGGCAATACCGTTGCCTGGGGCAGTGCTGGCTCTGCCGGTTTCAAAGGCTCCCGCAAAAGCACTCCGTTTGCTGCCCGTCTGGCTGCGGAACAGGCGATCAAAGCTGCCCAGCAGTTGGGCATCCAGGAAGTCGATCTGTTCGTTAAGGGACCTGGTCCCGGGCGTGAAAACGCCATTCGTGCCGTCCAAGCCATGGGGCTGAGGGTCCGTTCCATTTCTGATATTACGCCGGTGCCGCATAATGGCTGTCGTCCGCCCAAAAAGCGCCGCGTGTGATGTGATTTAGAGGAAGTAATCTATGTCGAAGTATCTTGGTCCAGTTTGTAGACTGTGCCGGCGCGAAGGCGAAAAGCTCTATCTGAAAGGCGAGCGCTGTTTCACTCCGAAATGCGCGATCGACCGACGCAGCTTCCCGCCCGGCCAACATGGAAAAACAGGCAGCCGGGGCGGCAATCGCTCGGGCCGCGAGTCCGACTATTTGCGCCAGCTGCGCGCCAAACAGCGCGCCCGCCGCGTCTATGGTGTTTTGGAGCGTCAGTTCCGCCGCTACTACGAAGTTGCCAATCAGCGCCGCGGTCTGACCGGTCTCAATCTCTTGCAGATCCTCGAGTCCCGTTTGGATAATGTCGTATATCGTCTCGGGTTTGCAGCCAATCGTGCACAGGCTCGCTTGCTGGTGACCCATGGTCACTTTACGGTGAACGGTCGTCGTACGGATGTGCCCTCCATGCTTTTGCGGGAGGGGGATACCGTTGCAGTGCGCGAAGGTTCGCGCGGTCTGGAATATTTCAAGACGTTGTCTGAATTAGTAGAAGGCCGCACGTCACCAAGCTGGGTGAATCGTGACATCAAACAGTTGTCTGGTTCCGTCCAGCGTTTGCCTGAACGTGCTGAAATCGACGGTTTCCTGAACGAACAGCTTATCGTCGAATACTACTCACGGTAGGTATTGATTGTTTTCCGCTGGCACTTCAGCCAGTGAAATTTCTTCTGTTTCATTACAGGGAGAGGTGAACCGTGATGGGTATCACGAATATGGTTATGCCGAAGATCGAGCGCGAGGCTGAGGCTCGAAACTACGGTAAATTTGTTATCAGCCCACTTGAGCGCGGTTATGGTGTGACGCTCGGAAACGCGCTGCGCCGTGTTTTGCTGTCTTCCCTGGAAGGCGCCGCGGTGACATCCATCCGCATTGCGGATGTGTTGCATGAGTTCAGCGAAATTCCCGGCGTGCGCGAAGATGTGATCCAGGTGACATTGCAGGTCAAGCAGCTGCGCCTCAAACTTGACGGCGTGGATACCACCCGCATGAATCTGGAAGTACGCGGTGAAGGAACAGTTACGGCAGCAGATATCATTACGCCTGCTGAAATTGAGATTGTCAATCCTGAACTGTATCTCTTCACAGTGGACAACCCCAAAACCAAACTCGACCTTGAGTTTACGGTGGAACGAGGCCGAGGATATTCGCCAGCCAACGAGCGCAGCGGACACATGCCCATTGGCGAACTGCCGATCGACGCGATCTACAGTCCCGTCAAGCGTGTGAACTGGGAAGTGACTTCTGCCCGCGTGGGTCAGAGCACAAATTACGACAAGCTCATCCTCGAGATCTGGAGCGATGGGACCATTTCGCCGGAACGAGCGCTCAGCACTGCTGCCAAACTGGTGATCGATCACCTGCGCTATATTGCTGGCGTCAGCGAAGAAACCCTGGCGATTTCCGTTGAAAAGGAAACGAGCGGCAGCCGTCTGACCAGCGAACTGGCAGACACCCCGGTGGAAGCCCTGGACCTTTCGGTGCGCGTCTTCAACTCGCTCAAGCGCACCGGCATCACCACAGTGGGTGATGTGCTTGATCTCCTCGAAAAAGGCGAGACAGCCGTCATGTCCATCCGCAACTTTGGCGAAAAGAGCCTCGATGAGCTCCGCCAGAAGATGCGCGAAAAGGGCTACATGAAAGACGAAACGAGTTCTGCGGAGTAATTAGCAATGCGACATCAAGTATCAGGTTACAGACTAGGAAGGACGAGCGGTGCCCGCGTTGCACTCCGTCGCAACCTTATCAAACAATTCTTTATTCACGAGCGTATCCAGACGACGCGCGCCAAAGCCAATGCGATCCGTGGTGATGCCGAACGCCTCATCACGCTGGCACGCAACAGCGCCGAAGCGGATGATGCCAAGAAAGTGCATGCTCGTCGCCTGGCCGCCTCCAAGCTTGGAGACAATCAGGTGATCAAGCGTCTCTTTGATGAGATCGCACCGCGCTTTGCGAATCGCCCCGGCGGCTACACACGCATCTTAAAGCTGGGACCCCGCATGGGCGACTCGGCTGAGATGGTGATTTTGGAATTGGTTGAAGAATAAAGTAGTAACGGCTTTAGCCGTTCTTCTCAGCGACTAAAGTCGCTACTACAATGGCACGTTACCAATTGACTCTTGCCTACGACGGCACGGACTTTTTCGGAAGCCAGCGGCAGGCGAAGCGCAGAACGGTACAGGGTGAACTTGAAAAAGCCCTGTGCAAGCTGGGCTGGACCGGACGCTCGGTCCTCATGGCCGGGCGAACAGACACCGGCGTTCACGCGACGGGACAGGTTGCCGCGTGTGACCTTGACTGGTCCCACTCTGACGAGGAACTCGTCCGCGCGTTGAACGCTACGCTGCCCGCCGATATGGCTGTTCATCAGGCACGGATGATTCATGCAAAGTTCCATCCGCGCTTTGATGCAAGCTCTCGCCGCTATCGTTACAGGCTGTTCTGCCAGCCACTGCGTGACCCGATCCGGGAACGCTTTGCCTGGCGGGTCTGGCCCGCGGTTAACGGTGAAGCTCTTGCAAACACCGCAAAGCTTTTTCTCGGAACGCACGATTTCTCCGCCTTCGGTTCCCCGGCCACTCCCAGAGGCGGGACCGTGCGAACCGTGATGAAAGCCGAGTGGCCTCAAACCGAAGAAGACGGGACATGGCACTTCGAAGTGCAAGCCGACGCCTTTCTATATCGAATGGTGCGGAGGCTGGTATTCGTCCAGGTGGCCGTTGCCCAGGGAAGGGTTTCAGCGGAGACGATCGCTCGTTCTTTAGCGAAACAATTACCGGCTGAGGCGCGAAGCGAAAAACTTCCCGCCGGGCTGGCTCCCGCGCATGGGCTGACGTTAGTCGAAGTGGCATACCCAGAGTCAATGGGTCAATAAGAAAAGAAACGGAGAATCAGAAAGTGTACAAGTCGTACTATCCGAAAGCAAGCGAAATCGAACGCAAGTGGGTTCTGGTGGATGCCAACGGTGAAAACCTTGGACGGATCGCCACCCGCATTGCGCATGTCCTGCTTGGCAAACATAAACCGACGTTCACGCCTGGTGTGGAGATGGGTGATTATGTAGTGGTCGTCAATGCCGAGCGCGTGACCGTGACCGGCACCAGGACCAGCACAAAGATGGACACCAAGATGTATCACCACCACTCTCAACACCCTGGTGGGCTTAAATCCGTCTCGCTGCGCGATCAATTAAAGCAGCATCCTGATCGCGTCTTGCGCGCGGCTGTGTGGGGCATGCTGCCGCACAATCGTATGGGGCGTGCGGTGCTCAAGCGATTGAAGATCTATGCCGGTCCGAACCACCCGCATACCACCAACAACCCCGAACCGCTGTCCACGGTCGTGAAGTAAAGAAAAAGGAAAGAAGTTATGGCACAGTATTATGAAGCAATTGGCCGTCGCAAGGAAAGCACAGCCCGTGTCCGCGTGACCAGCGGTTCCGGCGTCTTTACCGTGAATGAGAAGGAAGGCGCGGTGTATTTCCCACGCGTAGGCGACCTGCAGGATATTCTGCGCTCGTTTGTTGCTGTGGGTCAGGAAGCGAGCAAATATGACATCACCGTCAAAGTCAATGGCGGTGGCGCGACGGGTCAGACCGAAGCTGTACGTTTGGGGCTTGCCCGCGCACTTGTCCTGATCAACGGCGACTGGACATCTGCTTTGCGCAAAAACGGTTTGCTTACCCGCGATGCCCGCGTCAAGGAACGCAAGAAACCCGGTCTCAAGAAAGCCCGCAAGGCTCCGACCTACACCAAGCGTTAATTTCAAATTAGTATCGGAAGCGAAATACGCAATTCGTAAGATAAAATCTACGAGTTGCGTATTTTGTTTGCCTGGAGACGTTTATGGACTTTACCTCGGTTGCTCAAACCTTTGACGTGCTGCGCATCTCTCCACCCGATCAGTTGATCCTGCTCGAAGCGCGGACTCTCGCCTCGGCGCACGTCCCGCCGTATCCGCCCGACGTGCCGGCACTGTTGACGAACATTGATTCGCAGGAACTGGGTTTACATTTGAAGAATGTTTTGCTAACGACGTATCCGAAAGAGCATGTGGTTTATATCGTCAAAGAAGGAAAGAAGAAAGAAGTAAAGCTCATTGAGCTTGAGGCTGAGGTAAGCTTCAGCCTATATATTCCTGCAACGGGAGAGGGGACCTCGTTCGAATCTTTTGCGGAGATCGTTGCTCACCTGCGCGCCCCGAATGGCTGCCCCTGGGATCGCGAGCAGACTCATGAGACGCTGCGGAAGCACATGCTGGAGGAATCCTACGAGGCCATTTCTGCCATCGATTCGGGTGACTTTGTCGATATGCGTGAGGAGTTTGGTGACCTGTTGCTACAGGTCGTATTGCAATCCCAGATCGCGAATGAGGAAGGTCAGTTCAATGTCAATCAGGTGGTACAGGGAATCTACTCGAAGATCGTCCGGCGTCATCCGCATGTGTTTGGAGATGTAGCGGTGGAGGATGTTGACGGTGTTCTGGCGAATTGGGAAAAGCTCAAGGAAAAGGAACGAGGAAAGAAGAAAGACGGCAAGGGTTTCCTGGATGGTGTTCCACTGGCTTTGCCTGCTTTAAGTCAGGCGCAGGAATACCAGGATCGCGCCGCGCGCGTCGGCTTCGACTGGCCCGAGATCGAAGGCGTGCTGGAGAAGATCGCGGAAGAGGTCGAGGAGGTGAAGCGTGCCACGAATGAAGAGGAACTGGCCGCCGAGATCGGAGACCTGTTCTTTGCGCTCGTCAATCTGGCTCGTTGGAAGAAAGTAGATGCCGAATCTGTGCTGCGCGGCACGAATATGAAATTCAAGAAGCGTTTTGGGTATATAGAACAGGGCGCGAAGAAACAGGGACGCGAACTGTCGGCTCTGTCACTGGATGAGATGGAGTCTCTTTGGCAGGAAGCGAAGAGGCAGAAGGGTTAATAGCTGGCATAGTTCCTTCACCGTCACTGCCAGGATATGCTGCGCAGCCGAATCCACTATCAGTTTAAGGTATGCTCCCAAAGTTATATTTGAAAAAGCTGGATCAGAGCCCCAGCCTGGATTCAATCCCATCTATGACTTGCTTTGCCTCTGCCAGCCCCACACCGGTCAGTTCGCGGTAGATCTTGATCGCTTCGATTTTATTGCCGCGCCGCAGCGCCTCCTGGATTTGCGGCGAAAGCGCCGGGTCAGCATTGGGGTCCGCATAGTCGATGTTGAGTCTGCGATACAGGAATTGCAGCTTATCCTCCAATTCGCTGATGCGAGATTTAAGTGCAAGGTATTCAGCTTCGGTAGGCATTTTTCTCCTTTGACGATTATGAATTATCCAGCGAGCAAGACATTAGATATTCATCGTAATACTTGCCTTCATAAAAGATCGCGCGTGGTTCTGTGCCAAAGGTTTTGAACCCACAGCGCTCGTAGCAGCGGATCGCCGGTTGGTTAACTGCGGCCACTCCCAGCTTGGTGATCACAATTTTTCTTGCTCTTGCCCACTCGAAACAGGACTTGATCAGTTCTTCCGCGATGTGTAAGCCTCTCCATTCCGGCTTGACATAGACTCCCCAGATCCAGGCGCCATGTCTGGTTTTTGGCGAGCTGCCGCGCGCGATGCCGGTCATGCCGACCAGATTGCCCTCGTTTACGGCCAAAAAGATCGTCGATTCATCCTCCTGCATGGTGAGCAAATCTTCCCAGTATTTGGGCGGATGGTTCAAATTTTTCTGATAGTCTGCAGTGAACGCGATCGGGCTATCCAGCAAAGCGCCGAGGCGCAGCTCGCGGAATGGGATCGCATCGGTGGGCTTTGCTTCGCGGATCAGGATTTTGCCGCGTGGTGTTGTGAACGAATGGGTCATTGATTGCAGGTAAAGCGGGCGAGTGCACTTTCGAACAGGTTTGGCGCAGAGGCTTCGTCGGCTGTGTAAACCTTCCACGCAAAGACGCGGTCGCCACAGGTCCAGGCTGCCGCGCCGCCGAAAGGCAACACTGGGGTCGCCGTCGTGGTGATCGGGGTGTAGATCACGTTCATGTCACGGACCAGCTTGATCTCCGGAGTACCAATGCCGGTATCGACACCATCTTCAAGCATAAGATCCAGCAGAAAAGTCGGATCGGCTGTGCCCGGTGAAAATTGCCACATGAATTGGATCACCAGACCGCTGCTGTAAGCTGCCATCAATCCGGTCTGGTAGGTGCTGGGATTTCCCTGATTGCTCTTCACTGCGCTGACATCGTAGAACGCCATATCAGCCGGATGACCAATGCAGAATTGATACTCACAGAACAATCCGCTCAGACTAAACGGTGTGGCCGATGGGACCGGCATCAGGCTGGGAACGGTGTTTGACATGGGCGTCGAGATCGCGGAGAGTGTCGCCGCCACGGCCTGATCGATCTGGATGCTCGGATCCGGTGTCCTGCGCCCGCAGGCTGTTACAATGAGCATTAAAGCAAGGAGTAAGGAACGGTAACGCATGTGCTCATTATACATTCAAGCGAAGCAGCCCTGTGGGTATTCGGAACAATCTCCATTGTGCGGACGTCCATCAGACGACTATAGTCCAGCGTATTCGTGGCTGGAAAAGGAGTGCGAATGAGAAGAGTTTTGTTTGTAATTACGCTATTCACCTTGATTGTTACAGCGTGTGCACCCGCCGCGCCTACCGAACAGCCCTCGATCATTATCCAGCGACCGACCGCTAAACCCACCCTCAAGGAGCCGACTCCCAAACCCGTGCGAACGCCCGCCGGACCTGCCGAAAAAGCTGTAGTTAAACAACTCGCTGCGAATCTTGGTTTGAAGGAGAGTGATGTTTCTATCCTGAGCAGCGAGGAAGTGGAGTTCAGAGATTCGTGTCTGGGTATGGTATTGGAAGATGTACCCTGTGCTCAGGTGATCACTCCCGGCAATAAGATCGTACTGGAAGCCAGTGGCGTGCAATATGAATATCGCACGAGCAGAGATGGCGGGCGAGTTCAGCCTGCCACACTTGCGCTGGTCTGGAAGCGCGAAGGTGGAATTGCTGGCTTCTGCGATACGCTCACCGTTTTCCTTTCAGGTGAAGTGTTTGCCAGTCAGTGCAAACCGCAGGCAGATGGGAAGTTCGGCACATTCGCGAATTTGTTGTCCTCGCAGGAACAGAAGCAATTCAATGGTTGGATTGCCAGGTTTGCAAAGACAGACCTGGACGCCTCCGACCCGAGGGGCGTGTCGGATCGGATGGTAGTTACTTTGGAGTTTTTGGGGACCGGGGACAAAGCGCCTTCACAATCAGAACAGCAAGCTTTATTCAAATTTGCCCAGGACCTGTATCAGGAAGTAATGAAATAAACAAGAAGCCCCGCATAACACGGGGCTTCTTTGAAACCATCTGCTAATGACCACTACCATCTGTCGGCGTGCCGTGATAAATCTCGGGATTTTCGGCACCTTCGGCGATCAGGAACCCAGCCAGTCCACGCTGTAATCGTGCGAGTGCGTGATCGACCAGAATATACCTGCCAGGCACTTCCAGTCCGAACTCGACCATCGTCGCGCCGCCCGGGGGGACCAGCGTCGTTTGGACGTTCGTCAGGGCAGGAGAGGTCAGCGAGGCTTGATCGTAGACCCGGTCGAAGATCTCACCGATGACGTGGAACGATGACGTAAAGTTGGGCCCGCCGACGCCAAAGTAGATGCGTACCGTTTCACCAACGTTGGCTTTGAGAGGTTTCTGGTCGGTGAGTCCGCCCACGGCGCCGTTGAACACCAGGTATTCAGGGTCTTCGTTCAGCAGGGCCTGCAGGTTTTCTGTCAGGTGGCCGGTGGAGCCAAAGGCTTCGTTGGTGTAGAGTTCGCCCTGCATCACATAGAACTCACGATCGACCGCGGGCAGTCCTTCTTCGGGTTCCACCAGGATCAAGCCATACATGCCGTTGGCAATGTGCTGGGCAACCATCGGGGTGGCACAGTGATAAACGAACAATCCTGGGTTGAGTGCTTTCGCTGTAAAGGTGGTCTCCTCACCAGGAGCGGTTTGGGTCATCGTCGCGCCGCCGCCGGGGCCGGTCACGGCGTGGAAGTCCACGGAGTGTGCCATCGTGCTGTTCGTCAGGTTCTTCAGATGAACCTCGATGGTGTCGCCAACGCGCACACGGAAGAACGGTCCCGGTACCTTGCCGTTGAATGTCCAGTAGGTGAAGGTTGTCCCATCGGCGAGCTGGCCCTCGATCTCGACGGTTTCCAGATCGATCCGCACCGTTTGTGGTTCGCGCGACCCGATCGGGGCGGGAACCTCAGTGGGGTCACGGACGATGTCCGCGCCGGTTTCCGCCGGGTTGTTCACCACGACGGGTCCGCTTGCTACAGCACTCTGGTTGACCGGTGCAGAGGAATGAGACGCGTCATTCAGTGCCATGCCCGTCACTTCGAACGTTCCGACCATGCCGGCTTCTTTATGTCCGGCAACCACACAGTTGTATGTGAATGAGCCGGGTCGGTCCGGGACAAATTCGAGTGTAGTTCTCGATCCCTTGCCTGAAATATGCTCAGATTGGGCATTGAAATCCAGAAAGGCGACATCGTGTTCCACGCCATCGCCGCTAATCAGCGTGACCTTTACCGTATCGCCAACGTTCGCGCTCAGTGTTGGGTTTTTGACACCATCAATGCCGCCATCGACACCGAAGAATGCCATCTGGCCATCGACCATGTTTGTCTCGAGGGTATATTCCACAACTTTGCCGGTTGTAGGGATCCCGGACGTGGTTTCACTCTTGGGGCTGCCGCCACAGGCTGAGATCAGGACAGAGACTGCCAACAATAAGACGAACAATTTGTACAAGTTTTTCATAGGATACTCCTTTGGTTATTTTCTTCATTGGACACGTGTTCGATTTCCGCGATCAATGTTTCCGGGGAAATCTGATAAGTTTCTGCCACATCCTTGAGCGTGCAAAATTGCTGCATGAAGCAGCCGACACATTTCGTCTTGTTTTTCATAAACACTGAAAACGCGCGCGGCCATTTCTTCAATACTTCGTCAACAGTCAGGTGGATGTGGATCATAGGTGTGTCCATATGTGCCAAATAGTACAATGTTTATCCATTTTCGTCTTTGCGCTGGCGCAAATAACAAAAAACAGGCAATTCTGCCTGTTTTGACGTTGCGCTCTTTTCCTGCGCCGATTACTGATCCAGCCCCTCGGAGATTTGCACCAGCCCATGCGGATTCCGGATCACGACCCGCTCCCGGCCGGCCTCCACCAGGCCGCGCCGTTCCCAGTCTGCCAGCACCCGGCTGACGGTGAAAATCGTCGTCCCGGAGGCCTCCGCCACATCCTGGCGAGTGAGCGGCAGTTCAACGGTCATTTCCTTGCTGTCTGTTCGCTTGCCGATCTGAGCAGCCAGCCTTAGAACGGTTAAAGCGATCCGGCGTTCCACGCGTTCGGTCGCCAGCTCGCGATAGCGCTCCTGCATTTCCATGATGTAACCTGTCATCAACTGCATCAGGTTGACGTTCAGGTATGGACGGGTTTTCATCAGCTCCTTAAGGAAATTACTTTCGATGGCGAGCGCGGTGCATGACTCCAGTGCCTGCGCGGTGGCAGGGTAGGTGGCATTCTCACGGACCGCGCCCAGGGCGCCGAACATCTGCCACGCGTTGATCGTCCGCAAATTGACCTGCTGCCCGGCCGGGCTGGTTTGCAGGAGCTTGGCTCTGCCTGAGACCAAAACATAGAAGTAGGTGGCTGGGTCGCCCTGAAAGAAGAAAAATTCACCTTCTTCGATCGAACGAAAAATGCCTCTCTCGACGAATAACTTGAGATCCTCATCGGTCGCGTCCTTGAACACATTGACGCGACGCAGGTCGGCAGGATTGATTTTCATGAGGTAATTCTACACCCATGTCGCATGAAGTATGACGTTTTGTGTAAAAAAAGTCTTGACTCTGTTTATGTCCCTGTGTTATTATGTCGCCACCCATCCCCCCTGGGGGGGGGTAAGAAAAAGGAGCCTGACTTGCTCTTTAGGTAAGAGGTAATCATGGAAAACGACAGCACAATCCGAAGACTCAAGACCGTGGAAGGACATTTGCGCGGCGTTATCCGCATGGTGGAGGAGGACGCCTATTGTATTGACGTTATTCGTCAGATCCAGGCTGTGGAGGCTGCCTTGAACAAGGTCAGTTCCAGGATCCTGGAGGACCACTTGAATTCATGTGTCATCACTGCCATTCAGGGCAATGATAAAAAGGAACGCGAACGCGTCCTGAAGGAAATTACCGAAGTTTTCGAGATGTCGACGAAAGT
>DASTJG010000650.1:0-5856 GCA_035716785.1 Anaerolineales bacterium | reverse complement strand
ACGTTTGGTTTCCGCTTCTTCAGCTTCCTTTAAGAGAGCCTCAATAGACTCACCTTTCTTGAAGCGTTCGAAGCGATCCAGAATACCTGCGCTCTTGAAAACCTGCTCCACCGATTCGGTCGGCAGAGCGCCATTTGTCATCCAGTGATAGACACGGTCTTCGTTGACATGAATCGTCGCGGGCTGCGTGCGGGGGTTGTAGAAACCCAGAATTTCCAAAAAGCGACCATCACGCGGCGACTCTTTATCAGCAGCCACAATGCGGTACGTGGGTTGGCCTTTGAGACCCATACGACGTAAACGAATACGAACCATTTAACTTACTCCTTTAGTTGTTTTGCGTTCCAGACAGGCAAGAGAGGTGTGCGTGAAAGGACGCCTTGCGGGCTGAAATCACAAGGGCATATTTTACCACATGGGCGGGATGACCCTGCCCCTACGCCGATAACATGAATGAAATCTTCGTACCCTTCCCCACTTCGCTCTCCGCCCAGATTTTTCCACCGTGTGCCTCGACGAGATACTTCGCAATCGACAAGCCCAATCCCATCCCGCCTGAATCACTGGATTTGTAGAACCGTTCGAAGACATACGGCAGATCGGCAGCCTCGATTCCCGGACCGTTGTCCTCGACGGAAATTGTTGCGCTTCTCTCCGCGCCTGTGCCTGTTTCCGTCAAACGGATATTGACCTTCCCGCCCCGGGAAGTATAGCGCAGAGCGTTCGAGAGCAGGTTCGTCAGCACCTCGCGGATGCGCTGCGGATCGATATCCGCATCCTCTTCACCATCCAGCAACATCTCAACCTTGATGTCTTTCTCCTTCGCCAATGACTCCAAACCAGAAACTGCATCGCGGATCAACTCGGTTAAATTGGTCGGTTCGCGCTTCAGACGCAGCGCGCCGCTTTCTGCCAGGGCAAGAGTCCGCAGGTCATCCACGAGCCGCGCGAGGATCTGGGTCTCTTCGATAATGGATTTTAAGTGCGCCTCGTCGGCAGGGTACAAGCCGTCCAGGATCCCTTCCACATTGCCCTGGATCACCGTGATCGGAGTCCGCAACTCATGGGACACGTCTGCAAGCATATTGCGGCGCTGCTGATCGTTGATCTGCAAACGCTCCGCCATCGAATTGAAATTTCTCATCAACGAGTAAACTTCCGGAGGTCCCTTCTCTTCGACGCGTACAGAGTAATCTCCGCTTGCCAGTCGCTCCGAGGCGTTGAACAGGTCATCCAGAGGCGTGAACATGCGCCGCAAACTGCGCGCGCCCCATCCAATTGTAAAAACCAGGAGGATAAATCCAACAAAGCCAAATGGAACGATGAAATCGGGCCTGTCAAAAGGCGGACGTCCCTGAAAATCAATAAAGGGAGCCAGGACAAACCTAAGAATTCCCAGCAAGCCCATAAATGCCAGGAAGGCGAAGCCAAAGAAAAAACAGCCCATCCGGCGAAAGAATGGTTTGCCGCGCATGTATCCCCAGCGCTTCGGCGGCCATTCTTCGTTTTCTGGCCACCATGGCGGACGGTGACGATGAGGAGAGCGAGGATAGTGTCTCATTTATCTACAAACTTGTAACCAACGCCATAGACCGTTAGGATATATTGTGGCTCACTGGCTTTGATTTCGATCTTACGGCGAATATTCTTGATATGGGCATCGATGGCGCGTTCATACGATTCGAATGCCACGCCATGGATCGCATCCAGCAACTGGGCGCGGGTGAAGACGCGTCCGGGCTGGCGCGCCAGGGTTGCCAGTAACTCAAATTCGGTAGGTGTAAGTTCCTCGATCGCGCGCTTCTCCGCGGTCACGCGCATACGTGGGACATCGAGGGTCAGGTC
This sequence comes from Anaerolineales bacterium, assembly GCA_035716785.1. GTDB lineage: Bacteria > Chloroflexota > Anaerolineae > Anaerolineales > Villigracilaceae > Defluviilinea. The sequence continues at coordinate 4,011 of DASTJG010000650.1, read as the reverse complement.
CGCGACCCGGATCATTTCCGCGTTTGTCGATAGCGTGTTCTCGATCCGGCGAAAGACCACGCGGACACGGGCAACCAGTTCCTTGGGACTGAATGGCTTGGTCATGTAATCGTCTGCGCCGAGTTCAAGCCCGATCAACTTGTCCGATTCCTCGGCACGTGCCGTCAGCATGATGATCGGCGCGTTGGAGCTTTTGCGAAACTCGCGGGTAAAGTCCAGCCCATCGAGCTGGGGCAAGCCGAGGTCCAGAACGACCATGTCCGGTTTTTCGGTCTTCGCCAGGGAAAGAGCTTTCTTCCCATCATACGCGACCAGAACGCCAAATCCGGCGCGCTCCAGATAATCGCGCACTAACTGGGTGATCTTGGGTTCGTCGTCTACAACGAGGATGCTTTTCATGATTATTTTGTAGGGGCGAGGCATGCCTCGCCCCTACGCATTATATTATTCTTTCTTATCTTCAGTGGTTTCCCCATGCACCCGCTTATGCCATTCCTCGAACATGGGCGGGACACCGTTTTCCCAAGGTCGCCCCCACGGGCCATGCCCGCCATGATGCCCCATCGGGTGCCCCCAGCGCGGACCCCAGAAGAGGAAGCGCAGCGCCCTCAACGCAACGAAAAAGAGGAAGAGCAAGAAGAGAAACCCAAAAAAACCAAAGCCAAATCCGAACGGGCGGTGGAAGGGCATTCCCCAGCCATAGTACGGATAAGGCATCGGCGCGGTCTCGCCCGAGGGCGCCTCGATGGTAATGGGTGATCCCTGGGCCACACCGGCCTGGAAGGCAAAGTATCCGATCGCTGCAACGGCGGCGATCAACACCAATGCCGCGACAAGTCGTACACCAGCATTTCCGTTCATGTTTTACTCCTTTGTTTGAACTTATGCCCGGAGTATAGGGTCTGGTTGTGAATAGATTGTGAAGAGACGAGGGAGGAAATGCTAGAATCAAGCAGAACTGGAGAACAATTGTGAATGTGAAAGAACGTATCCTCGCGGCTTTAAAGGAACAATTTAACAATTGGGAAGAGGATGCGAACCGCGTCAACGCGTTGACTTTCGAAAGAAATCATGCAAAACCCTGGTCAGAGGTATATCAGAATTGGAAGAATGGATTTCTGCGATTTCTTGAATTGGGAGAAAAGATTTCTGAAAGAGATCTGCTCCATGGAGACAGATATCCCTGGCTGAGAGGCTATTCGCTAGTCTTGATTCTTGTGGCTTCGTACGATCATCATCAGGAGCATTTTGAAAAATTGGTTATTTGGTTGAAGGAAGATGAGAATGATGAGAACCAATAGTTGCTCAGGATGTTGTAAAACATGGAAATAATTCGTAAGACGGTGAATTGACAAGCATCTAAGGTATTGAATCTAATTGTTAAAAACGAGCTTTATACATCTATCGTAGATAAATTTCTGTGATTAATTTAAAGGAGATGCGGTTATGAGAAAGTTATTCTTCCCAGTTTTCTTTGCTTGTCTTTTTATCATAATATTGATGAGTGGGTGTACAACCGGGCAAACTCGCCTCCTACTTTCACCAATACCGCCTACAGCTACCCCATTACCGACACGTACCCCTGTTCCAACTTCTACCTCAATGTCCATCTCTGTATTGCCATTCTACGATTCGCAAGGGACTCAAATCCAAGTGGGCGAGTATAGTGAGCAACTTAAAACCGACGATCTGCAACTATTGACTGCAATGGCTCAGGAAATGGCGCAGCAAAAAGAAATACTAACCCCGGAACAGATGTATGTGTTAGCAATTCGACTCTATGACCTCGGCGATAAAGATAATTCTATTTACTGGTACTATGAAGCTCAGTTTAGAGCACGGCTATTTCAACAAGCGATTGAACCCGCGCAATATATAAACATCAATGACCGAACCTTCGAATTGACTACAGCATATGATTCCTTCCAGAAACTAGCCGGTGAGTATATCAACGGATATGCGGGATGCAACCTTGATAACTGGGTTAAATTTACAAAAATGGTTAAGGATGATAATCCGGTGCCGCCAGAGTTGCATAAGATTTTCCCCGATGTTATTTTTGTTAAACAGGAGCAATGGCAGGCAATTAACGACGAAGTTTCGGTGGGTCTTGGAAAATTAATAGACTATATTTCGGAAAATGGAGAAACCATCAAGCAACAAAGAGCGCAACAGAACATGGACAGTCAATTCTGCAATTAGGTTGCAAATTTCCTTTTCACATATCTAAAAGCAATGTAAAGCAATGCCAGCTTCTACCTGATACAAGTTTGCCCATAATTTGCTTCACAAAAAAGCAGGTCACATCTCTGATGTGACCTGCACCTTTCTACCCAAACAATCCCCGCAACCCTTTGCCCCCACTCTTCTGGATCATCTTCATCATCTTTTGCGTTTCGCGATACTGCTTAATCAAACGGTTCACATCCTGCACTTCCATGCCGGAGCCGGAAGCGATGCGCCGGCGGCGGGAGGCATTCAGGATATCGGGGTTGCGACGCTCTTTCACTGTCATGGAATTGATGATCGCCTCCGATTGCTTGAAGGTTTTCTCGATCTCCTTCGGGTCCACCTGGCGGGCAGCCTGACCCAACCCACCGGGCAACATATCCATGATCTGGGCGAGCGGTCCCATTTTCTTCATTTGTTTCATCTGGTCGAGCCAGTCTTCGAGCGTGAACTGTCCCTGCATCATGCGCTCGGCGGTCTTTTGGGCGGTCTGCTGGTCAAAGGTGGCTTCGGCCTTTTCGATCAGGCCGATCATGTCACCCATCCCCAAGATACGCGACGACAAGCGCGCCGGGTCATACGTTTCGAGCGCGTCGAGTTTTTCGCCTGTACCGATGAACTTGATCGGCACCCCAGTCACCGAACGGATCGAGATCGCCGCGCCGCCGCGTGAGTCGCCGTCCATCTTGGTCATCATCAAACCCGTGATGGATACGTTATCGCGGAAACCCTGGGCGATGTTCAATGCTTCCTGACCGATCATGGAGTCCACGACGAGCAGGATTTCCACAGGCGGGACCTTCTCTACGATGGATTTCAGCTCGTTCATCAGTTCCGCATCCAACTGCGACCGACCGGCTGTGTCCACGATCATGATGCCGAATCCACCCTTTTCGGCTTTGTCGAACGAGCGCTTCACAAGCTCCGGCGGTTTGAGATTCAAATCTGCCTCGACCGGCACGTCGATCCGCTCGCCAAGCTGTTGGAGTTGCGTCACTGCCGCGGGGCGATACGGGTCCGCCGCGACGAGCATCACGCGCTCCCCTTTCGAACGCAGCATACGAGCCAACTTCCCCGCACCTGTCGTTTTGCCCGAGCCTTGCAAACCGACCATCATGATGACATGCGGTTTGGGACCTCTGAGATTCAACGGCGCAGGTTCACCGAGCGTGGCAATCAATTCGTCATTGACGATCTTGATGACCTGCTGACCAGGGTTCAATGCCTTCGAGACTTCCGCGCCGATGGCGCGTTCACGCACGCGGGCAATGAATGCCTTGACAACGCTGAAATGCACATCTGCTTCGAGCAGGGCCAGCCGCACTTCGCGCATAGCGGCATCCACATCCGCTTCGGAGAGCTTTCCACGGCGGCGGAGTTGGTCAAAGACCTGGTTGAGTCGAGAGGTAAGGTTTTCAAACATAAGTAATAGTGGTAGTGACGGCTTCAGCCGTTCAGCGATTGAAGTCGCTACTACGTGCAATTCCTTATCGGTGTAGGCGGGCATTGTAGTGCGGAAGCAGGCTGAGGTCAAGAGAGTGGCGAGAAACTTCGGGTAGTCTTCCGAAGTTTGAAATTACCTTGCTTGACAATCCCTATGTCACCTAGTAAAATCACGAACGCTTAACAAAAAAATATCTGGCCGAGATAGCTCAGTTGGTAGAGCACGCGACTGAAAATCGCGGTGTCCACAGTTCGATTCTGTGTCTCGGCACTCTCGGCTGAACGTTGAGCCAGGAGATGCGGGCGTAGTACAGTGGTAGTACGTCTCCTTGCCAAGGA
>DASTJG010000649.1:0-7331 GCA_035716785.1 Anaerolineales bacterium | reverse complement strand
AATGATATCCAGGATGGGATTCCTGAACAACTCCGCTTTCCCCATAAAAAACAACGGACGTGACAAGGCGAACTGCATCGGGAACACATCGAAGTTGGTGACATGATTCGCCGCCAGAATGACCGGTCCCTGGCGCGGGAGGTTCTCAAGCCCGGTCACATCCATCGTCATCACAAGCTTGAACAGGGATCGCGCCAATGCTACGAGCGCGCGGCGCTGAGGCGTATCGGCGAGGTAATATTTCTTTTTTTCACGAGGGTCGACCTGGGGGGATGCGAGAGTCGTTGAGTCCATAAATGGGTACCAGTGAAAGTGGGTTATACTTACAAAAAAATCATCAGTTCACGAATGAAGAGTTTTCGTGGCCTACTGATAATAACACTCGGAGAATGAAATGGACACTATCATCGAAAGTATCTCTGCATTGGAAATCCTGGATTCGCGCGGGAACCCGACGGTCGAAGTAGAAGTCACCCTGGCAGACGGTTCGTGGGGACGCGCTGCGGTGCCATCCGGCGCCTCGACCGGTGTGCACGAAGCCCTGGAACTGCGCGATGGCGACAAGAAACGCTACCTGGGCAAAGGCGTGACAAAAGCCGTTACTGCCGTCAATGGCGTGATCGCCGACGCCCTCTTCGGCTGGGATGCGGCTGAACAAAAAGCAATTGACGCCGAGCTGATCTCCCTCGATGGCACGCCGAACAAATCCAAGTTCGGCGCAAACGCCATTTTGGGCGTCAGCCTGGCTGTGGCAAAGGCTACCGCAAATTCACTGGGACTCCCCCTCTACCGCTACATCGGCGGCGTCTATGCCCACGTGCTGCCCGTCCCGATGCTCAACATCCTGAACGGCGGCGCACACACCGCCTGGCAGTCCACCGACATGCAGGAGTTCATGGTCATGCCATTCGGCGCGCCGACCTTTGCCGAAGGCGTGCGCTGGGGCGCTGAGGTCTATCACGCGCTGAAGTCCGTGTTGAAGGAAAAGGGATATGTGACGCTGGTTGGTGATGAAGGCGGCTACGCGCCCGCATTGAAAGCCAACAACGAAGCGATCGAAGTCATTCTCGCCGCCATTGAAAAAGCCGGCTTCAAGGCTGGTCGCGGCAAGGATGTTGCCATTGCGCTCGATCCGGCTGCTTCCGAGCTGTACGAGGAAGACACCAAGACCTACAACCTGCGCAAGGAAGGCAAGAAACTGACCGGTGAACAGATGGTCGAATTCTGGACGAAGTGGATCAATGACTATCCGATCGTTTCCATCGAAGACGGCCTGGCACAGGATGACTGGACGTCCTGGCAGCTCATGCAAAAGAATTTAGGCGATAAAATCCAGATCGTGGGCGACGACTTGTTGGTTACAAATCCTGAGCGCGTCCGCCGTGGCATTCAGGATAAAACCTGCAACGCGTTGCTGGTCAAGCTCAACCAGATCGGTTCGCTTACCGAAACCATCGAGGCTGTGGAATTGTGTCATCGGGCCGGTTGGCGCGCGGTCACTTCCCATCGCTCCGGCGAGACCGAAGACGCGACCATCGCCGATCTTGCGGTTGCACTCAATACCGGGCAGATCAAGACCGGTGCCCCCGCACGCTCCGATCGCGTGGCGAAGTACAACCAGTTGATCCGCATCGAAGCGGAGCTTGGCGATACGGCCAAGTATGCAGGCTGGGATGCGCTGAAGTAAAAACAGCTTACTCCTTCAGGCAACAACCTGAAGGAGTAATTTTTTGTAGGGAGACAAATGTCCCACACTGAAGATATCAAACGGTATTTGGGAAATCGTCAGAAAGAGATCGACGGCGCCGCATTATATTCTGTACTGGCTGAAACCGAGAAACAGCCGCAAATGGCCGAGGTCTATCGCAAGTTGGCCGCCAGTGAAGAGAAACACGCGGCAGCCTGGGAAAACAAACTAAAGAAATTAAACGTTCCCATCCCGCCGCGTAAACCGACCTGGCGCGCCGCGACTATGATCTGGCTGGCAAAGCGTTTCGGTCCTCAATTTGTATTGCCCACGGTCGCCAGCAACGAAAAGGCAGATAGCCGGGCATACGATGGTCAGCCAGACGCCGAAGCGAGCAAATTCTCACGTGATGAAAAATCGCACGCGCGTTTGATTTCGATGGCTTCGCAGTCATCAGGCGGACTCTCTGGTGGGAACGTCGCGCAGTTGGAAGGACGTCATAAAGCCGGTGGCGGGAATGCGCTCCGCGCAGCTGTCCTCGGCGCAAACGATGGGCTGGTATCCATCCTGAGTCTGACGATGGGTGTGGCTGGCGCGACCAACTCTCGTCCCGCTATTTTGATCGCCGGGCTGGCAGGCGTCCTGGCAGGGGCAGGATCCATGGCATTGGGCGAGTGGCTCTCGGTGCAAAGCTCACGTGAGCTTTATGAACACCAGATCAAAATTGAGGCGGAAGAAATCGCCGACAATCCAGCAGAGGAACAGGCGGAGCTGGCATTGATCTACCAGTCGAAAGGCTTGCCGGCAGACCGCGCAAGGGAACTTGCCGCACATATGATGGCAGATAAAGACAGCATCCTCGATACTCTGGCACGTGAAGAATTGGGCATCGACCCTGAAGAGCTAGGCGGTTCTGCTTATGAAGCCGCGTTCACATCCTTCTTCCTGTTCGCGTTTGGTGCGCTCTTCCCCATGCTTCCTTATTTATTTTGGAGTGGAACGCTGGCAATTGTCTTGAGTCTCGTGATCAGTGCGATCGGCTTGTTCATCATCGGCGCAGCAATCACGCTGATGACCGGTCGCAGCGTTTGGTTCTCGGGGACGCGGCAAGTAGTGGTGGGGATTGCAGCGGCTGCATTGACATATGGCATCGGCAAATTGATCGGTGTATCGATTGGATAAAAAAGCGTCCCGCAGAGTATCGGCGGGACGTTCTGTTTAAATTTTGTTCGCATACTTCTCAGCGAACAACGCGGGTTGTCCGCCGGTGTTCCAGAACAGGATCGTTTCGTCCTTTTTGAAAAATCCCTTGCGGATCAAATCGATCATTCCCGCCGCGGCGCGACCTGTATAAACAGGATCGAGTAATAACCCCTCATATTTCGCGAACAATCTGACCGCTTCGCGCTCCGCCTCGGTCAACACCCCGTAGCCTGCGCGGCAATAATCGGCGTTTGCCAGCACATCCGCTTGCGTGAACTCGATCCGCTCCCCCAGCTTTTCGCTCGCCGACGACGCTAGCGCAGAGACATGTTCCTTCAACCACTCTTCCGATTCATCGATGCTGATCCCCAATACTTTGCCCTGGTAACCAAACGCACGCTGACCCAGCACCAATCCCGCGTGCGTCCCGCCGGAGGATGTACCGAATACAAACCAATCCGTGTGGATATTTTGCTCCATGAATTCCTTTACTGCGAACGCGTACCCCAACGCGCCAGTTGGGCTCGAACCACCGTAAGGAACGAGGTAGGGCTTTTTTCCTGCGGCAGCAGCTTTGTCAAATGTCGCTTGCAATGTCTGGTCACGATAGGCACGGTCTGCCACGGTGACGATCTCCGCGCCGAGCATCTGGTCAAGCAACAGGTTGGCAGAGGGTTCGTCGGGCATTTCCCCGCTCAGGACGAGAATACAGTCCAGGCCGAAGCGCGCTGCCGCCGCGGCGGTCTGGCGGCAATGATTCGATTGCAGCGCGCCGCCGGAGATCAACGTCCTTGCACCCTGATCCAGCGCCTCTGCCACGAGAAATTCAAGCTTGCGGGTCTTGTTGCCGCCGAAAGCAAGCCCGGTCTGATCGTCGCGTTTGACCAGGATTCTGGGTCCATCTAAATATTTTGTTAGTCGTGGAAGTTCTTCGATACGGGTAGGAAGGTGGGCAAAATGTAATTGGGATATCTCTTTCATGATATTTCCTGTTTTGATCATGCTCGTTGGTCTCGACGGAACGTCTCGACCAACGGGCTTTTCTTGAAACTACGCGCCGCCTAACGATTGTTTCGTTTTTGCCTTGCCGCGCGAGCGCATCACATCCAGCAGGCGCGGAATGACTTCTGAGTACAGCTTATACCAGAATGGATTCGGTGCAAAGTCCCAGGCGCCCAGCGTCCGCACAACTTTGCCGCCCAATCCTTCCTTGAAACGATAGACGCCCCACATCGAATCGCTTTCATCGAACACCTCCGGTGCGCCCCAGAGATCGTACACAGTGCAGCCCATTGCCCTGGCACGCTTCAGCGCTTCCCACTGCAAAAGATAGGTGGGCATCTTTTCTCGATGCGTATCGCGTGACATCCCATAAACATAGTAGGCGCGTCCCGCAAAATAAAAGACAAAGATCGCGGCGACAGGTTCATTGTCAACTTCTGCGATCAGAGGTTCTGCCAAAGGGATTGACAATAGACCATTGACAACAGACGATTCTTCTCCTGACATAAATAGTTGCCACACGGTTTTGTAGTAATCTTCATCGCGGATTACAAACCCATCGCGCACGGAAGTCTCTGCATACATCCTGTAAAGCATGCCAAGATCTTCAAGTTTGCCTACGCGCAAAACCACACCCTTCTTCTCGGCGAGACGGACGTTGTAGCGCGTCTTCTGCTTCATGCGTGCGAGTAACTCTTCTTCAGAAGGACTCAGATCGATCAAAACCGTGTTCTTGAACTGGATTTGATCCGATGAGTATCTCCAGCCCCTCTGCTTCAATTCAGACGTCACTAGCTGTCCCTGCAGGTCTATAGCATCATCCAAACTGGAAGGGACACCTGTCCCCAACACCACATCAGGATCTACTTTTAAGAAGATTGCTCCTTGTCTCTTTGCAAAGGCTTGCAAATCATTCAGCACGCGATTTCTCAAGGCTTCATTCTTCCAATCCAGTAAGGGACCCTTCGGCGCGTAGAGAATCGATAAGCGCGCAGACATTCCGCCCATGGGGATTATCCTTTTCAGGATCAATGCGGCGGCAAGGCAGTGGTCAGTGTTCAGTGACCAGTTGTCAGTCTCTTTGAAAATCTGAATTTTCCTGTCAACAGTCCAGATGGCATAGAGTGGTTGCCAGCCATACTTCGCCTTGACCTGTCCCCACTCATAGGTTTGGAGAAAGTGAGGGTTGGGAAACTTAGAAATTAAAGAGTTCCAAGATAAGGGAAATAACATAATCAGCAATTCACCAGAGATTCTTTTTCAGATACCGCAACAATTCCAATACTGGGAGAGAAAATAGAAAGACACCACAAACCAGAAATGCCCGTTGCAAAGTGATAACTTTGAGATCGCGGAGAGCAAAAGAAACCATCGCCAACATCACAAAAATTTGCCAGTAAATCCCACGAATGTTATGTTCTCCGGAACCATTCGGTTTGCCAAACAAACATGCAAAAACTCCAGGCAATTTCACCCCATCGCCTGGAGTTACATCCCTATGATATCCTCTTCCAAACATCCAACCCAAGGACCCCATCAAAACAAAGATTATCAAGTTAAACCAAGGTCGCCAATTCTCCATGAACTATTCCCTGCTCCCAACAAATCGCAAATACACCCAGTACAACAACGGATTATAGACTCGATCCATTGCCTGCGCGGCGCGCTTCAAATCACCGCCAAATCCGCGTTTGAAGCGATAAACGCCCCAGAGACCATCGTGTCGCTTTTCGAAATTAGCTTCGAGTGTAGCCTCATTTTCATCAGGCACGCCCCAGAGATCGTATTCCTCGCAGCCGCGTGCTTTTGTCCACTTTATGGCTTCCCATTGCAGCAGGTATGTGGGCATGCGGTTGCGCTCTTCGTCTGTCGAAGCGCCGTAAAGATAGTAGGCGCGTTTTCCATTTTGAGCAGCAAACAACGCCGCGAGCGGTTTCCCCTCATATTCCGCAAGGAGGATCTCACCCATCTGCTTTGGATGGAGCAATTCATAGGCACGACGATAGTATTCGAGCGAATGGACTCCAAATCCGTCCCGCCCACCGGTGAAGAGCATCATTTTGTGAAAGGCTTCAATGTCATCCCAGGCACGGACGGTCACGCCTTTTTTCTCGGCCAGGCGGATGTTGTAACGCGTCTTCTGTTTCATGCGCGCCAGGATTTCGTCTTCACTGCCCTTGATGTCAACGATGATGGTACGAGGAGGTTGAATGTTATGGGGGGAGGTTTCAAGTTTCAGGTGCGAGGCGTCGCCCTGCGACCGAAGGGAGTGTCGAAGGATGTCAGGTACCCGGTCATTCCAAAGGTCTGGCTCAAGTTTGAGAAAAATTGCGCGGTTCTGCCTGCACACAACATCAATCTCGCTCCACAATTCCTGGCTAATCGCTGACTGCTGAAAGCTAAAAACTAATTTTGGAAGATAACCAATTGTGAAACCCAGTGGCAGCTTGCGAAACAAAATCTGTACCCCTGTTCCCCCGCTCACGATGCGAACCGGTTTCCACCCAAAGGCAGACTTCAACTCCCCCCACTCCCCCGTTTGGAGTAAATGCACATCGGGCTGTTTCAGTAAATATTGATTCCACTCCGCCAAAGAAACGATGGGCATGGTCAGCTCAACGCATCCAATCAATGACTTCTTTCAGACCACCTGCCAGGGATACCTCGGTGCGGAAGCCCATCACATCTGCGGCTTTTTGTGGACTTCCCACCGAACGATAGATATCGCCCGGACGCGGAGCAGCAAATTCCCGCTGCAGGGTATTAGGGATCAGTTCATCCATCACATCCAGCAGATCGAGCAAGCGGGTTTCGATGCCTGTACAAATGTTGAAAACTTTACCAGACGCATCCGAATGCTCTGAGGCGATCAAGTTGGCACGCACCACATCGCGGATATTGATCAGGTCACGCGTCTGGCCCCCGTCACCGAACACCGTCACAGGTTTGCCATCCAACAGGCGCCGCGCAAAGATCGGGACAGCCGCGGCATACATCGAGTCGGGTCGCTGGCGCGGACCGTAGACATTGAAATAGCGCAATGCAACCACTTCAAAGCCGAACGAACCGGTAAACAATTCCGCATACATTTCTTTGACGCGCTTGGATACTGCATATGGAGAAAGAGGCTGGAGCGGCGTCTCTTCAACAAGGGGCAGCGCATCCGACTCGCCGTAGACGGCTGCGCTCGAAGCGACTACCGCGCGTCGGACTCCGGACCGGCGCGCCGCGTCGAACAACAGCGACGTGCCCATAATGTTCACATCGAAACAGGCTTGAGGCTCCTTCATCGATTGTGGGACGGAGACAAAGGCCGCTTCGTGGAAAATGACATCGACGCCGCGCACCGCCTCCCCCACGCGCGCAGCGTTCCGCACATCCCCTTCGATGATCTCGAGGCGGCTCACACCAAATTGCGCGGTGAACACTTCCAGGTTTT
>DASTJG010000648.1:0-22930 GCA_035716785.1 Anaerolineales bacterium | reverse complement strand
CCAACGCGTCCGCGTCATCAGGCGTCGAACGGCGCATGACCAGGCCGTTGCCCAGGTCACGCAAAATAGTTTGTTGCTTGGTGAACATAGTGGTTCCTGTCGGGCGACTTCCCGGAGGGGACGATCATGCCCGCACAGGACAACCGCGGTTACTAGCGAAGCTGTCCTGCGGATAAAAGTTTTTTGAGCTGTTGTAAGGCAGTTTCGGGATCTTTGAAATAGATGCCCTTCATACCGACTTTTTCACAACCCTGAATGTTAGCGTAGACATCATCCACAAAGACGGCTTCGTTCGGACTCACCCCGAACTGCTCCAGAGCAATACGAAAGATCTTTGCCTCGGGCTTCATCACCCCCACTTCTGCGGAGATGATGATCTTGTCGAAGGCATCCTCGAATTTTTCCCGGACGATGTAATCGCGCAGGTCGCCCCAGGCGTTCGAGATGACCCCTGTCTTGTATTTGCCGCGCAGAGACCGGATGTAGTCGAGCAGCGTCCGATCGATGATATCTCCGGCGAAGAATTCCCTGCGGATCGCGGCAACTTCAGAGTCCGGGCGTTTCAATCTTTGCATGACGAACGCCCAATGTTCCTCCGTACTGATCTCGCCGACGGATGCCCTGGCGCTTGTCTCGCTGTCGAAGACAAGTTTGTACAGGTCGTCCAAATCCATGCCAAGCCGGTCAGCCAGTTGCTGGCGCGGCGTCTGAAACTCCGTGCGGACAATCACTCCACCGAGATCGAAGAAGACTGCCTTGATGGTCATTTGCTCTTCTTGGCTGTCGTCTTCTTGGTTGCGGCAGGTTTCTTCGCAGTTGATTTCGCAGCCGGCGTCTTTGCCTTTGGCGCAGGTTTTTCAGATTTCGGTTTTGCCGCCGGCTTTTGCGCAGCGTTCGCGGCTTTCGGCTCGGGCTTGGGCTCCGTTTCAGCAACGGTGGCACCCTCCGGCGTGGGAAGAGGCGCTTCCTGCTGCGGGTGCTCCTTCATCTCCGCTTCGAACTCCTTCAGTTCATTTCGCCAGTTGGGCATCGCCATTTCCAGCCGCTGACGAGGAATGCGCGTGGCACGCCGGCAGCGCGGGCAATGTGCATCGTAGTGAGTCAAATTTTGTGCATCAACTTCCTGCAGGGCATCCAGCATCGTGACATGGCTGAGGGTATAGGGCGTCTGGCAAAAAGCACAACGAATGTTTAGCATGTGTACTCCTTGTGATCTTGAGTTCCGTCATTGCGAGGCGGGTTGAGCTGCCAAGCAGCGAAAGCCCGACGAAGCAATCTCATCCGTGTTGCAAAAACGAATTACACATGAGATTGCTTCGCCCCTGTGGGGCTCGCAATGACAGAATTCGGATTTATTGCTGGAGGGATTGTACACTGATTTCCGTACCCGGACGCAATTCCTTTTCGTACTGGTCGAACGCCCGGTGGACATGCATCCCTGCATTTTCATATAGGCGCAAGGCACCGGTCAGGTTCTGCGCGTCCACGCCCAGACCGACTTTGCGCTTGCCGCGCCAGTAGAACTCGTTGAACGAATGACGCAGCAGCGCAAGTCCAATCCCGCGCTTCCGCCATGGGCGGCGGACACCCAGTGTGCCTACCCAGCCGAGGTCCGGATCGTCGTAGGAATGCGGGCGACAGATATTGAATCCAGCAATTTCCTCTCCATCCATCGCCAGGAACAGCAGGGTGGGATCGAAGCCCTCGTATTCAAGTTGGAAATGTTTGAAACGCTTGAAACCTTCTTCAAAGGGTTCTTCCACAAACCCAAAATGGTCGCGGAACGATTCGGTGTCAGCGTGATAGAGTGCCTCCGCGTCGGTCTCCGGGTTAAACGTGCGGAGAGTGATGCCTTCCGGCCAGACCGGTTCCGGGACAGGTCCATCCATCTCGATCAACATGTGATAGGAGCTGCGGATATAAACATAGCCCATATCCTCGAATAATTTCCTGGACTTATCGGCCTGGTGAAAGCTACCGACCCGCGGCGCAAAGCGTAAGTGCTCCGGGGTACTCGTGCGGGACGCCTCCAGGGCGCGCTCTTCCGCCCATTGCAGCATCCAGGTGCCAATGCCCAATCCTTCATAATCCGGATGGACGCGTCCCCAGATCCACGGGTGGACCAGCGGTTTGGCGATCGTCCACACTTCGATATAGCCTGCCATTTCTCCGTTCGGTGCGAAGACCAAACGAATATCTCTGGCAGGATCGAAGTTCGGGGATTTCCACTCGTTGCGAATGGCATCCGCGTCCGTGATCTCATCCTCGCCAATGATCGACTGCGACCAGGCGTTGAATACTTTTATGGCGGGTTCCACGTCTTCCATGCGCGCACCGCGCACGGTGAAACCTTCAGGAAGCGAGGTTTCTACTTTTTCCTGCAAATTGGCTTTCATTCTTCTCTCCTATTCTTCGTGCTCCTCGAGCTCGCGGCCCGGACGCAATTCTTTTTCATAATAGACAAATTCGGCGGTGGCGTGCATGCCGACCTTTTGGTACAGGCGGGTCGCGCCGCTGGGATTCTGTGAATCGACAATGAGACCAATGGTCCGCGTGCCCCGCTGATGGAATTCAGCAAAGGAGTGCAGCAGCAGCGCTTCTCCAAGCCCAAGCTTTCGCCAGGGGCGGCGCACGCCCAGGGCATCGACCCAGCCGTTCCCCATGCGATAGCGGCAAAGGGAATAACCAGCGATCTCATCACCGTCCCAGGCAATCAACCATAGAGAGGGATCAAAGTCCTCGCGGCCTGTTACCTGATGCTGCCAGTCTTCAAACGTCCCAGGCGTATGACCCCAGTGATCGCGAAAGGCCTCCTCATCCGCTTCAAAGACCGCGCGATTATGCGCCTCGAGCACAAACGGGCGCAATTCGATCCCGGCGGGCCAGACCGGTGAACGCGGTGCCTGGTCCAGATCGATCTCCATGTGCCAGGAAAAGCGAATGGACTGGTAACCTTCGTTCTCGTGCAATTCACGTGCCCTCGTATCGCGCATGGACGTAATATTGCGGAGGAAGACACGCAGGCCAGGTTCAGCCAGCCTGATCTCCTCACGCGCCCGCCCATCCAGGGCGCGCAGCAGCGTTGTGCCAACCCCACGTCCACGATATTCGGGATGGACATAACCGTCCCCCATCAGGGAGGCGTGGGCATGTTTTTCGAGAAACACCTCGTAGCCGACAATCCGGCCGGCAGCAGTTTCCACGACCCAGGTGTCTCTTTCCAGCTCGAAGCCCGGCGTCTTCCATTCACGCTCCACTTCCTCCGGAGACATCGCAAATGTTGGGTCACCGTCTGCAGTCAAAACATCGAGGGTCAACTGCGCGACAGAGTTCAGGTCTGCCCACTGAGTGGAGCGCAGCTTCAGGCCCGGGGCAAGAGATGTTTCTTGTACCTGTAAATTGGTATCCATTTTGTTCTGTCCATTTCCTATTCCTGCTCCTCGGGCTCGCGCCCCGGACGCAGTTCTTTCTCGTAAATGACATACTCCGCGGCAACGTACATGCCGGCCTTTTTATACAGGCGGGTGGCGCCGGTGGGATTCTGCGCATCCACGCCGAGACCGATGGTCTTCATCCCGCGCCGGTAAAACTCACAAAAGGAGTGGAGCAGCAGGGCTTCGCCCAATCCGCGTTTGCGCCAGGGACGGCGCACGCCCAGCGTGCCGACCCAGCCATGACCCATACGATAGCGACACAGGGAATAGCCCGCGATCCGATCGCCATCCCAGGCAATGAACCACAGGGTTGGATCGAGATCGTCCCGGCCTGACACGTTGTGCTGCCAGTGCTCGAACGTTCCCGGCGTATGGCCCCAATGATCGCTGAAGGCTTCCTCATGTGCTTCATAGACCGCGTGATTATGCTGTTCCATCACGAACGGACGGAGTTCGATCCCATCCGGCCAGGCCGGGAGACGCGGCGCTTCCTCCAGCTTGATCTCCATGTGCCAGGAGAAGCGGATCTGGCGGTAGCCTTCTGCCTCGTGCATCTGGCGCGCAACCGTGTCACCGGCCATCATGCCGTTGCGAATGAAGACGCGCAGGTCCGGTTCGGCAAGTTTCATCTCCGCGCGCGCCCGCAACTCCACCGCGCGCAGCATGGTTGTGCCAATGCCAAGCCCGTGATATTCGGGATGCACGTACCCATCCCCCATCAGAAAGGCATGCACATGACGATTATAAAATTCCTCATAGCCGACAATCCGTCCGTCGGTCGTTTCCACGACCCAGGCGTTTTTCTCCAGCTCGAAGCCCGGCGATTTCCACTCGCGCGCCAGTTCCTCTGATGTGACCGCGACCGTTGGGTCGCCGTCGGCAGTGCAAACCTCGAGAATGAGTTGTGTAACAGGCTCCAGGTCTGCCCACTGCGCGGCGCGCAGGTTCAGGCCTGGGGCGAGAACAGTCTCTGTTGTTTCCATTTGTGTGTCCATCTGTTTCTCTCCAATCAACTAATAACGGTGGTCGAGACGCTCTGCGTCGAGACCCAGCCATTCCTCGCGCAGGATGCCCATGTAAATCTCATCCCAGCGCCGTCCTTCACGATTGAGAGCAAGACGCCGGCGTCCCTCGTGGCGAAACCCGGCTTTTTCATAAGACCGGATCGCCCGCGGGTTGTATTCGAAAACGGTCAACGTGACGCGCTTCAGGTTGATCTCGGTAAAGGCATAGCGCAGCAGCACGTTCATGATGTCTGTGCCGTAGCCTTTGCTCCAGTACTCGGTCTCGCCGATACCCAGGCCGACGAACGCATCGCGCCCGGACCAACTCACCACGTCCAGGCCGAGTTCGCCGATCAGTTTATCTTCCGCCAGCGTGCGGATGCTGAAGTAATAACTCGCCAGTGACATCTCTGCCACTTCCTCCTCCATCCATTTGAGCGCGCTTTTTGCAGATTGCATTGGACGTGCGGAGCCATTCAGCAAACGGAAGTATTCCGAGTTCATGTTCCAGCGTGGAAACGCCTTGCTCATTTCCTCGGGGTCGAAGGCCGATAAGCGAACGAACCTTCCTCTCAGAACATCTTTCATTTTTGACCTCCATTTTGCATCTGTAGCCATTCCTCACGCAGGATGCCCATCCAGAGCGTGTCGGTATGCCTGCCTTCGCGCTGCACATCTTTGCGGGTACGTCCCTCGAACCGGAAGCCGCATTTCTCATAGGACCTCACTGCACGTGGATTGTATTCATGCACGCCAAGCGACAGACGTTCCATGCCAAGCTCGGTGAAGACATACCGGATGCACAGTTTCATCATGTCTGAGCCATAACCTTTGCTCCAGAATTCGCGCTCGCCAATGGCAAGCCCAACCCAGGCCTCGCTGTAGATCAGGTCGACCCACAGGCCCAGGAAGCCAATGTACTTGTCCTCATCCAGGGTGCGGACGGAAAACGAGTATCGCTCGGCTTGAGGTCCATTCTCGGCTTGCTTGTCGAACCATTCCTTGATCTTCTTCTCAGAAGACAGGTGACAGGGATCGCTATCCGCAAGGCGGAAGTATTCGGTATCGCGCTGCCAGCGCGCTTCCGCTTTGGCGCGTGTATCCGGTTCTTCGAACGTAAAGCGGACGAGTTCTCCGCGAAACAGATCCTTCATCAGTTCCTCCTATTTCCTTCATTCCATCTACGCCCGGGCCTGATTCCGCCATTCGTCATTCAGCAGGCCGAAGACGTACAGATCCCAGCGGCGGCCGTCACGCTCCAGTGCTTTGCGCCGGCAGACTTCCTGCACGAAGCCAAACTTCCGAACCAATGCAATTGCGCCCTCGTTGTACTCTGGCACGACCGCACTCACCCGAAACAGATTCAGCTCCGCGAACGCGAAACGCAGCAACATGCGTAAGGACTGCGTGCCATAGCCTTTGCACCGATCCTCGGCCGCGCCGATGCCAAGCTGGATGAAGCAATTGCCATTGGCCCACTCGATCCGTTGGACGGCGGCTTTGCCGATCAGGCGGTCATCTGCCTTGGCGCGGATCATGAAGTGATAGAGGTTCTTGTCCTCCTCGATCTGTTTTTCAAGCTTTTCGTACTGCTTCTTGATCATCGCCGCGGACATCGGACGCGCGGGGCTGGTCTCCATCAGGCGCATATACTCGGAATCGTGCGTCCATCTGGATTCAACCTCCGGATCCTTCTCATGATCAATGGGACCAAAACGGATATCCTGGCCTTCATATAGCTGGGTTTGAATGTCGAACATATTGCCTCCAAAAACGATTTCTCCAAAAACAAACAGCCACAGGCTTTACCCATGGCTGTCACGGTCGGTGGAAAAAAATAGCCACGGGCGAGTGCACCGTGGCTGACGTTTATTACATTGCGTGTAAATTAACGATGAGCAGGCGCACTCCGAGAATCAAAATCAACACCACCACTTTTTGTGGTGAACACTTTACCAAAGGACTGGTTCATGCTGATCATCATCGATTGTGCGCCTCCTTTCTTAGAAATTTCCAACGTGGCGAAGTGTAACATGCCGCCCAATTTTCCGTCAAGTAAATGTACAAGAGTGAAAGGTGAAATCTTATGGTTGCCTGGAAAACAGATATAGATACAACATCGCTCCACACTGTCCTGATCGTTTCTGACGATCAGAGCAACGTTGAAGTATGGGACACCCTTTTTAGCCAAAGAAATTGTATCGTCCTGTCTGAATCAAATATCTCCGATGCCCTGCAAAGTGCACGGCTTGTCGGTCCGTCTTTGATGCTCGTTGATCTGGAATTGTCGAATTCTGAACGTGCCTCTCTGCTATCGGGTTTGCGTCTTGCCAGTCAGGGGCCCATTCTGATACTGATCGATGCTCAGACGGTGAGTGAAATTGTCGAAGCAAATCACGAAGGTGCGGATGAGTGCCTGGTCAAGCCGGTAAATCCGACTGTGCTGGTTGTCAAGGCGATGGCCTGGCTGAATCATGGTCAACGCGGTGAGCGCGCACCCATCCTGGTCAATGTAACTCAATAGATTAATCATTTTCCCCAGGAATCAAAATGCCCGCGCAAGCTTGCGCGGGCATTCATTTCTGTGCCCTTTATTGTCCACCAGTATTAATGCGGCCAGCCTGCAACTCACTCAAGACATTTTCGACATCACGCTGCTTTCCCGGGGAGAGCAGGTTCGAATCCACGTCGGCCAGGCCGAGGGGCGACTGGACCACAATGCCCCCCTGCCCGCTGATCAATCCAGGCCAGGCATTCTTAATGGCCTGGACCTCATCGGGCTGGATCGTCATGACCCAGCCTGCGGGACGCTGTTCGGGGCTAACCGTTCCAATCATGTAGACCCCAGTCGTACCGATGTAGTTCATCAGATCAGGGGTAGCAATGTCCGGATAGAGATAGATCGTTCCCACCTTGTGCTGCAGAATCAAAATATCTGCATAAGCATCGTAGTTGTTCGGGTCTTCTTCCACGGGGATCTCACGATATTGAGGATAGGTCCAGTTATAGAAGAACATCTGGCGGCAAAGGCCGCAATGGAACTTCATACCCGTGAAGAAAGCATTTAGGGCACGCAGCGCATCGGCATTATCCTTCGGTATCAACATGCCAATCCGATAATCATCCGTGATCATCGCGGCAGTGTAGCCCGCAAGAAAGCCTGCGACATCCGATTGAGAATTGCCTCCAAGCACACTGATATTGCCGCCCGCCGTGATGCCGGGAATGTTGATCGCCAGGAATTGAACCTGCGGCGCGGCCGCGGCCAGCGCGGCAATCCCCGGATCAGGCGGGAGCGCGATCACTACTTTCAAGCCTGGCTCAAGATCGACGCTCGTCAGGTTGCTTCGTACCTGAAAACGATATCCGGAAGCTTGCGTGAGGTCATAAACAGTCTTTTGATAAAGGTTCGAAGTCTCAGGGTCGAGATCCGCCGGCAGGACCAGAATAGCAAGCGGCGTGGATGGTGTAGCGGTAAGCGTGGGCGCAGCAAGCGCCGTGTCCGTTGGAACGGGCGTTGATGTTCCAGCAGACTCGTTCCCGCCACAGGCACTCAGGAGCGCCACGATCACGACGAAGAGGATGATGAATCGTTGATGCACAGGTTTTCTCCAGAATAAGAATGGCAGAATTATACTCGTTGGAAATAAGAAGATGACAGGTACTTATAAAATACCTGCCACCTTATAAAAAAAAGAAGACCGCCGGGGCGGTCCTCATCTTGTCCAGCTTCTCGCTTCTTATCTGGATTTGATCTTGATCTGCTTCGGCCGGGCGGATTCTGTCTTGGGCAGTCTCAGCGTCAGGACGCCATCGTTGATATTCGCATCCACATGCTCCGCGTCGATGGGAGCGGGCAGGCGCAGGGTCCGCGTGAACGAGCCGCTCGGCAGCTCATGAACGAGGTAACCGTTATTCTCCTCCGCCTTGTACTCCACCTTGATATCGACCACATCCTCCAGAACCTGAATATTCAGCTCATCGGATTTGATTCCTGGCACGAGCGCGGAAAGGATATAGGCTTCATCCTCTTCACGGACATTGATCCCGAGAGTCTGCTCGCGGTTCTCAACCCAGCGGCGTGCCGTGCGGCGATACGGATAAGTTTGCAGATAGAAGGTCATGATTTATCTCCTCTTTCTCAATGGTTGAACTGTCCATAGTTTAGTAAGGCTCTGTAAGAAAAAGGGAAACGGTATATAGAATTTGTATATGAAAATCCCCCGCAAATTTTGCGGGGGGGAAGAGCTTCATCTTACGTTTAATTTTATGGAAGGTGGTCGCCGAATTCAGAGTAGAGCCAGTCCAGGTCGTCGGCTCGATCCACGCGATAAACACCTCCGGTCCCGGCACAATTTCCATTGATGCCGAAGGAGGTCACGCCGCCCACCACGTTGGAATCGCCAATGAAATTTGGACCGCCGGAATCGCCGAAGCAGGTACCGCCAGTATGCGCATTATTCGAGAGCAGCAGAGAGCCGTCGCCTGTAAAGCCCGTGTTGATCTGAAGCAGGTGAGGGCGAGCTACCATGCGAATTCGTTGATTGTTCTCTTTCCAGGAGGCTGCATCCGGGAAACTTTCCTGAAGTCCATAGCCAACCGCCGTAAAGGTGACATCCTGCTTGCCGCGCCGGGTCTTCAAACTATCCAGTTGATCCAACTCAGGCAAAGCACCATATTCAGCCATGGTCAGCGGTTCGTCCAGTACGACCACACCGAGGTCATAAAGATAGAATGCGTTTGGGTCATATTGTGGGTGTGTGTAAGGCGTCCCACCTGCATCACCCGTAGTAGGGTAGCCGTTTGCAGGAATACCTGATTCGACATCCGAGGCAAACCAGATTTCCACATGAGCCGCAGGAGCTTCCGTGCAATGTCCGGCCGTCAGGAAGAGAGTTGGCGAAAGCAATGTACCGCTGCAACGCCAGAGGGGATTCCCGTCCTCGTCCTGGGCTACCATCAGACCCACATAGGGATGACCTTCACCATCCAATTCGCCATCCGTGACAGCACTGGCAACACCGATCGTGCTCAATACCAGCATCAATGTAAGCAGCAGAGAGACCGTTACTTTTTTCATTTGTTCTCCTCAAATTTTGAAATATTCCCAGCCACACCTGATCCATCCCAGATATAGCCTTTGTCTAACGGCTCTTCTTTGTATCTGAACGGTGACCTCCTTTCACATGTGGGCAGTCATAAAACCCATCGCGAGATGGGTTTATCCATTCAATAAGACGTAAAAACAACTCGGGAGACACCCTTAGCAGATTAAGGATTAGTTAGAAACCCCTCACAGCCGGATTAATTGCAAGAATGGTTCTTAATCTGCCTGTACAATCAAAATCAACAAGGAACCTTTCCATCCCAGGTTTCGTCTACAAAAAAATGGATTATGAGTTTATAGTAGAAAGAAGGTTGTACTATGAGAACCATTTGGATTTTGCTTATTGGCCTGCTTTCGCTTGCTTTAGCAGGTTGTGCAGCCTCTCAAACAGTGGCCAAAGATTCTCCAACCCTGGCAAGTAAGGATGTGACATCTTTAGTGACAACCGCAGTTGCTACGTCTACAGTCATTACAACCAGCGGGTGGCGATCCTACGATAATACCCAGGCGGGCTACAGCGCCGAATATCCCGCCGACTGGACCGTTAATGAAAGCATTGGCACAAATGGTGAATTTGTTACGACATTTATGGCGCCTGATAACGCCCAAGGACTGGCAGTCACCGTTCTAAAGGGTGAGACAGCAGCTGAGGAAATCCCAGACATGCCTAACACCCGTTGTCAACCGGTAAAGATCAGTGAGTTGCCCGGCCAGCATTGCCTGGATACCGTTGCTTCAAGTATCTCAACCACATTTTCAGGGAATAACAAGCAATTTGCTATTGTAGCAATTGGTAAAAAACCTGACCAAACTATTTATCAAACTTTTCTGGAAAACTTTACTGTGACGCCCTAAACAATAGACTCATTGGGGCTAGGAAAGAACGGGCGGCAGGAATTGTTTCCTGCCGCCTTCTGTATATGTAGCCAACTCAAACAATTTACCTATCAGTTATTCCCCCTTGTAAAAGTAAATATCCTCCTCTACTGTGCCGTTCCGACCGCGCGTATCGGCCCAGACAATATACGGGCGTCCTCTGTTATCCACCGTCACCCACATGTAGTCACCGAGGAAGCCAGCTTGGACGGGGTTATTAGAAGGAACCAGATTGGGCATCGAGGCAGTGGTGACGCGCGTGTAGCTGATCGAGGGTGAGGCCGAAGTAGGCTTTCTTACTCTGGCCAAAGTAATATCGTTGCAGCCAGTGGTCTCGCAATCGCCGTAGGACCGGTCATAATAGGCTACCCAAAGCGCATCGCCATCAAAGGTCACCGTGCTCCATGGCTGCCACTGCGCATTGCCCGCGGGCGTAAGCCTGAAGGCGGAACTCCATGAAGTACCCCCATCTGTCGAGAAGGAATAGAAGACATCGTTATCGCAGGGTGGGGTTGCCGTCGCTGCCGAACCGGTGCAGGTCCCACCACCATTGCGGAAATCTGACCAGACCGTGTAGAGTTTGTTGTTCCTGTCAACAGAAATGGAAATGGATGTAAATTCCGGCACGCGATAACCGTTGGGTGGCAGACACTGGCGTCCTGCCGGACAACCTTCTGCGCTGGGACCGGTCGGATGGTTGTCGATCAGATCGCCAACTTTGACCGGCGCTGTCCAACTGGCGGAATTGCTGCAATCGGCCGAAGGTGGACAGGAAACAAAGAGTACCTGGTTGACACCGGGGATAGGTGTGTTACCGTTGCCGAAGGCAACATAGATCGTTCCATCCTTCCCGACGACAGGATGCGAACCCTGATCCTGGTCACAGGCGCCGGGGTCGGCCGAGCCGCTGAAATCGGTGCAGATGGCTGCGTTCACGCCGCTGATCTCGACACCCGGGGACCATGTCGCGCCGCCGTCGGTGGACTGGCTGAAGTAGATCGGGCTATTGCCACCCACGCCCGCGCCTGTATCAGCGTTGAACCGTGTCCAGGTGGCGTAGACATAATCCCTCTTTGGACTGCTGGGGCTCGGGTCCGCGACAATGAACTCCTTGTCATGGAAGATATTGGGATCATTGTCAAGGGCGATCACACCGAGCGGGACATCTCGGTATTCCTGGAAGGAAAGTGGAGCCGGGCTATGATAGAACGAACCGCCGATCCCCGCATTTGATTTGGCAACAACGAAGGCGCTATCAGCAAAGTTAATCATGAAAAGGACTCCGCCAACGTAGGCGTTGCCCTGAGAGTCGAAAGTGGCTGTGGGATCGCTGCATGCGTCAAATGTGGTGCCGCCGAGGTTGACGAACTGGTAGAACGGGGGAACTTGATCGCCCCAGGTCTTACCGCTATCGAAGGACCAGGCATAACCACAATGATTGAAACCTACCCGGGAATCATTCATCCCGGCAATCAGATTCCTGTTGTTGGTCGGATTGACAGCGATGACCTCTTCCGCCTGACGACGCAGCGAGCAATCCTGATTCACCCGGGTGTTGCGCTTGCCAAAACCTCTAAATTCATTTTGGCATCCCTGGGTATCAGCTCGTGACGGGGCCGGGTGACTTTGCACGCTCAGCATGGCCACTTCATCAGCCCGCCTGGCCAGTTCCCCGGAACCCTCCAGTAGTGCATAAAGGGTACCTGAAGAAATAGGCATTTCATATTTTTGGGGCTGCACGACGCCTAACTCAATATCCAAAGCATGTGCCAGAACGTTGTTGCCGATGGGGGCAGAACTTACTTCGTTGATGGACTGTGGAGTAAACTGCAACGCAAGCACTATCACTACAACCAGCATGATAGTTACAAATCTGCGTTTCATACTAATTTCTCCTCTAAATTAGCACATAAAGAGACTTTCCACCGATAAATATTTGTACATTTTGTGATTTAACCAATTAGCTTCACAAATATCCTCCTTTCTATAAAATGCCAGAAAAATGTTCTGTCACCCATCTGCATCCATCTGGCAGGCGAGTGGCTCTATCCTTCTCTTTTGAATGAGTTTGTTTGTGCAATGGACAATAAGCCTAACTATTATGATGAGCACTTCAGATTAAAAGAGTATTAAAAAAATCCATCAGACGTTTCCCCCTGAAATTCTTTAGGATAATTTACTTATTCCAAGACGAATTCGTCTTCACAATACGGAACTATCGAGATAGGTGCGAAACTCCACCTGCAATAAAAAGAGGCTCCTGTGACCAGGAACCTCTTTTACTGCATGACTGCTTAATTAACTTATTACTTGTTGATCTTTACCGTCATGAAACCGCCGGGTAGGTTCGACATGTTGACCACGCGGATCTTGACGCCAAAGCCCGGAAGCGGAACGCTTGCCCAGCCCTGGTGGCCAATGGATGGATCGGGGGCGAACCAGTAGCTCTGGGTATCGTCAAAGAGCGGGTTGGCTTTCAATCCACCGTAACACTGTTCATAAGTAGTATTCACGTGCAGACAGATCTTGTCGGTCTTCTGTGTACCGAAGGTTGAGTCATACGACTGGATGCGCGGGCGCCAGACCTGTCCATTGTCTGGGCGCAGGAGCAATTCCGGATGCGCGTCGACCGGCAGGAAGAAACCGCCACAGCGTCCGTCGGCACAGTGGTCACCTACATTATTGTCCGGGAATGAGTAATCCAGATACCAGACCAGCAAACCATCCTGATACGGGAAGTGCTCAACCCAGTTGGGCTTCGTATCCAGGAAGCCAAAGTTGTAGGGACCTGTCTTCAGGGATCTATCGTAACCCTCATACTGACGATACTCCGCGATGTAGAAGTTGGCAAACGACTCGACAACTGTGCCAGTGGTACGGATGAATCCTGCATAGGCCCAGCCTGGTTCGGTCTCTGCATCGTCGGTCGGCAATCCGGTGATCGCAATATCGTCTACACTGAATCCGGATTCAGCGACCGCGCCATCTGTCCAGTAACGGAACCCCAGCGTAACGGTTTGCCCTGCAAAGGCAGAGAGATCAGCAGTGAGAGGTACCCAGGCTCCTTCACTGGAACCAGTGATGCCCTCACCGAAGTTCTGTCCATTGGGATTCTCAGTGGTGGAGAGGTTCGTAGCAACCGGTGTACCGTTCACTGTCAGGTAAGCGTAGTCCCAGTCCAATTCAATTTCATAACGAACCTGCGCGGTCAGAGAAACAGTGCCAGCCGGCAATGTGACGTCGCGCGTCATGCTGTTATCAAGGTCATTTCCTGAACCGGAATGGTAGAAGTAACTACCTGCGTACGGATCGCCAATAAAGGAGTTGACCTCCTTGTCGGGCAGAAGCACAATCAGCTGCTGGGTTTTCTTGGTATTGTATTCTGCGGGACCAAGCATGACCTGCGTCTTCTGGTTATAGTTGACTGCATGATAGTTCGACCAGCCCAGGAAGAGTTTCTCGTAGGCGCTCATGTGGGTGGGTTTGGTACCAATCCCATCCTCAGGCTTGCCAGAGCTGCCATAAGAGCCGCTGGAATAAAGTGTCCAGAAGCCAGTGGAGTTTTCAGCGCCGCCGGTATTGCCGCTGGTGTCGTACAGATCGGGCAACCCCAGATCATGACCGAACTCGTGAGCAAATACACCAACACCACCGTTCTCAGGCTCGACAGTGTAGTCGCCGATCCAGTAACTTGAACCACCGACCTGGGTACCGCCAAGCGGGTTGAAGGCAGGACCCGTGCTACCGATCCCGGTGTAGTAAGCGTACCAGCGATGACTCCAGATGGCATCTTCACCCTGCGCGCCGCCACCTGTCTCTTCGCCCTCGCCTGCATGGACGATCTGGAAGTGATCAATATAGCCATCCGATTCATTGAAATCGCCATCCTCATCGTAATCGTAACGATCCCAGATATCGAACTGGCTTAAGTAGGCATCGACTTCAGCGGGGGTCTTACCGGCCGCGATCTGGCTGTCATACCATGCCTGCGCGCCGTCGCGCACGAACGCCCAAACAGTACTGCAAACGATGCCACCGCAGATATTCGTACCGTAGCGGGCTTCGTTGTAAGGAACCTGCACCCAGTCTGTAACATGACCATTCACTGCATAACGATTCGATGACTGCTCGATGTAATAATTGCGCATGGAGACCGCGCCAGGCGCTTCCGAGAAGAGCATTCCCTCGTAATAGGCTTTGTTGAAGTCTGGAGCCCAAATGGTCGTGTTATCAACGGATCGATCAGGTTCAGGGATCTGATTGCGTACGGGGCCCGGATCCCCAAGGGTCACCGGATGGATCGTGTTACCAAACTCAGCGAGAATGGTCCAAATCGTATCTTCCCCCAGTCGTTCTAATTCAACGTAATGTCTGCGGGATACTCGATGACTGCGATGATTATTATCACCGTCAGACTTACCATGCAGCTTGGCTTCGATCGCGGTTGCTTTGGCTTCCCGTTGTTCCGTGCCAAGCGGATGTGGTGCATCGTCCTCGCTGGAAGCGATCAGGGGGCCAAGATCTTCCACGGGCGGTGGAGGCGCTGCGCCCACCACAGGAACAATTGTAATGACCAGCAATGCTGTGATCAAAATCAGATTAAACCATTTTGCCTTCATAAACTATCTCCTCTATAGTTTGATTGAACCTTGCTAAAATAGTTGTAGTAGATCTGTTATTCGTATGTAAGTTTGCACCTCCTCAAAAACAAAAGGCCGCCGAACAAAAATTTCGGCGGTCTGGCGGTCTGCCATTCTGTACGCACCAGTTTGACAGATCCATGACTTTGCGTCCCCACCTCACGATGGGTTTGCCTTTTCGATACCATTAAAATATACTGATTTTACCCTTAATCTCATGTTAAATCTTTAAAAAAAACGAAAAACTCATAATCTTTGAGCTCATATTTTCAGAGCACATCATAAAAAGAAAGATATCACTCCATCCAACCTGACTTATGGAAGACAAAGCAGCAGGTATATAAGAATCAGAGGAACATTCCGACTATTCGCGGCGTCAAGAAATAGATACAAGTGGAATAGAACCATGTTTGAACTGATACGCAGGAGGTTGTGTTATGAGAGCCTTTTGGATTTTACTGATTATCCTGCTGGCATTTGCTCTGGCAGGTTGTGGAACTTCTCAGCCAGAGGGAGATTTCGCGCCCTCCGACCCTCTACCTCCCCCATCTGAAGAAGTTCTTTCAACTCCTTTATCTGACTTACCCAATCAGGGAGAAACTGCAGAGATGACTCCAACAATATCTACCGACGCTAGTCTGCAAAACTTAATCAAAAAAGCAAAAGAGGATTTGGCACAGCGACTTAATCTCGTATTAACACAAATCGATGTCCTGGAAGCCAAAGCTGTGGTCTGGCCGGATGCCAGCCTAGGCTGTCCCCAACCGGGAATGCGCTATAAACAGGTACCCGAGGATGGAGCATTAATCGTTTTGAAAGCAAATGGGATAACCTATGAGTATCACAGCGGTGGTCACCGGGAATTGTTCCTGTGTCAGAAAACTTCAAAGGAGCCTACTTTGCCTCCCATCGACCTTCTGAATTTGACACCCTCCAGTCCCGATTCGTCCGGTCCGGATGCGCCAACCCCCGATAACAGCATCCCGCCTGGCGAAGATAAATAACCCTTGCCGATGCAGAATACGCAAACTGCCCGCAGGGATCCCTGCGGGCAGTTCTTTCAAGGCAAAGGTATTCCCCCCGATCAACGAGCAAAGCTAGCGGTTATCGACATTGATGAGTGTCAATCCCATCAGACCATCATCGCCAGTGTGCGAGACCGCTCCCAGATGCCACTCACCAGCAGTGGCACCGGTCCAACTGACAGTAATGGTTTCCACACTGCCAATCGTAGCAGAGGTGGGCGCCGAGTCAATTACCAGGTTACCACCAGTTGCCAGCGGAACGGCCCAGCTATACATGTCATACGTCGAGTCGGGTCCGACCGTCTGCCAACCATGCACATAGACCGTCCAGGTGCCATCGGCTGGTAACGAGATATCGATCAACTCCTCGGTGCCTCCGGCTGTGCTGCTGGCTACCTGATCACCATTAGGATCATAGACATAGACGTCCAGGTCTGCGCCATCCTCCGTTGCCTCAGGCGGGATTGCAATTCGGAAGTGCGCCACGCCGGAAAGATTAAAGGTATGAGCATTGCTGAAGCCGTCGTCCGGATCGAACTCCTGATCGGGATCCTGTACTACAGTTGCGTTGGTGACCGTCGCAGGAACCAATCCATGCGCCCCAGCCGTATAGGAACCGGTATAGCCAAACTGCACATCGAAACTGACCGAACCCGATTCACCACTGCCGGAGACCTCAGCCGGAGCATCGAAGAGCGCGCCCCGTACTGCGATCGGACTAAACACTTTATATTTGCTGGCACGCCAGGTTAGCGCACCAAAGCGCCACTCACCAACGGGTCCACCACCATTGTTGGTGATGGTCACCTCAAAGGTTGCAGATTCACCGGGGTTGAGTGTAAGTACGTCGGGAGTCACCGTCACATCGTAGCCGGAAGGTGCAACAACATTGGCTCTAAAGGTTTCCTTCCCACTGGCAACACTTGTGACCGTGCGGATCACCGTCTGTGTGCCGGCCAGCGAGCCTACGCCAATGGACGGATAGTTGAGATTATAGGGTTCAGAGGGGATGCCATTGGCTTCCAGGAAATCACAACTGGCCGGGCTAAAGACTCCCCATTCCATGCCACAGGTGAACGCGGCATATTCGAACAGACCAGCGTCATAAACAAGTCCCGGTTCTGTAATGGAGCCTTTTGTCCATTTACCGCCTGGGTTGATGTGACCAGAGCCCATGTCGAACGGATCCGCCTGACTGACACGATCATTGTCACGAACCTTCTGATAGGCGGTCGTCATCAGGGCCGACTTCGCCATGGCCGCGCTCCAGTCAGGATGAGCCTGCTTCAGCAATGCAAAGACGCCTGCCACATGCGGGCTGGACATGGATGTTCCCGCAATTGCCTGGAACAACTCGCCAGGGATGGCACCCGGATCCGGGAACGGTGAGTTCCCAGCCAGGATCTGGAGGCCGGGCGCAGTCACATCGGGCTTGATGATATCCGGGGCGACCGCGTTGGGGCCGCGCGAGGAGAAGATCGTCATGGTTGGGGCATCCGGCCACTTCCTGGTACGAGGTCCACACTCACGCTCGAACAGGCCCTCGCTTTCTCCATAACGAGAGAATTGCAACTCCCGACAGCCGAAATGATCCTCGCGAGTCTCGATCTTCGCCTTGGGGAAGCGGGCACTGGCAATATACGATTTAATCTTCAAACCAGGTGAGTAGTCAATATGTACAGACGGTACCCAGTGCGTGTCAGTATACAGATTGTCGACATCGTTGGCGTTGTACAGGATCATTCCTGCACCACCAGCATTGAAGACGGCAAAGCTCTTTTCAACACGGCCAACGACACCACGCAGACAGAGAACGATCTTGCCAGATACATCGCCAGTGAAGGGCACGGAAGGATCGCAAAGTTCGTTACCTACTGCCGCGGCATCTACCAGGCGCGTCCACCCCAGTTCCGGGGTAAGGGACGCACCAATAAACTTTCTACCATCCCCAAGCGTGATTTCACCTTCAAAGAAACGTTTCTGCGTGCTGGCGCCCACTGTAGTGACCCAGGGCATCGTTCCAGGATTCCCCACAGTCGATACCCCAGGACCAGAGTTGCCGGCCGAAGTCGCCACAAATACACCTGCATCCGCAGCAAACAGGAAAGCGACTTCATCAGCACTGGGCAGCCCCGCGCCGCCGCCGATGGAATAGTTAATGACATCCACACCATCTGCAACTGCCTGATCGATCGCTGCTGCCAGGTCGGAGGTGAATCCGCCCTGATTGCCGAGACCTTTGTAGGCAATGATATGAGCCCGCGGCGCAATGCCGGAGATGGTCGCCACAGGCATACCATACATGCTTGCTTCTACACCTGCGTTGCCAGCCGCGGTGGATGCCGTATGGGTACCATGACCATCATCGTCACGGGCCGAGTCGAACTCATCCGGGTCGGCTCCGATCAGGGCACGGTAGGTATCCAACATTTGACGTGCGCCGATCAATTTGTTATTGCAGGTGAAAGGCGCATCATTCGGATTATGGGCGGTGTTACCAAACTCGCAGGGCAACGGCCCTGTGGGAGGCGCCGAATAACTGCCATCATCCGCAAAAGAGGGATGCTCGGGCCAGATACCAGTATCGATAATGCCTACAACGACACCCTCGCCAGTGTAGCCACTGTCATAGGCACCGCCCTTTACGGTCAGGCCCAGGAATTCCGGGCTGCTATCCGTGTGAGCATAACGCCTTTGATCTTCCATGACAAACTTAACATGCTTCTGCATCCTGATGGCTTCGACCTGCTCTGCGGTCAGAATGGCAGAATAGCCGTTCAAAGCAACGGTATAGTCATGAATTTTTGCATTAACACTTACACCGGCTGCTTCAAGCGATTCTTCATGTTGCGCTTCTAGAAAATTGTCATATGCGCGTACAGCAGTATCCCCAGCTTCGAGCTTTTCGCCCCCCTGGATTTCGGTGGCTGCTAACCCCGCAATGTCACCTTCATAAGAAACGATAGGCTGTTGTTCCATAACAACAATATATGACTTGGCCTCCTCCTGTGCCAGTGCCGGAGTGGTTAGAGACAGGGTCAATAGGAAAACCATCAAAGCATAAAAAGCTTTTCTTTGCATCTTTCTCTCCTCTTGAAAGAATTTCTTTGGATTCCATTGCTTTTCAATAAATTCAAACTGTTTTGACGATGAGAACACACCTCCTTCCCGTTGATAAACAAAGACCGCCAAACAAAAATTTCGGCGGTCTGGCGGTCTGCCTATCTGTACGCATCAGCGGGGCAGATCCATGACTTTGCGCCCCCGTCTCACGGCGGGTTTGCCTTTTCGATGCTTTAAGCTCAGTATTATTGTCTTTAATTTTATATTAAACTCGAAAAAAGGAATAGGCTTACACAAAGTTTGATTTGCTAATATTTTTCTTAACTGCATGACTATAAGAAGTCAAAAAGGTTACAAAAACACCAATTTCATCTACTGAAAGTGGTTATAATCCTGCTCTATGCCTGAATACTTACACACACCAAGTATTTCTCTGGTCACAATTCAAGCTCAAGAAATGTATGGATAAGCGCCCAGCGATCGATCGTAGTCTTCTTATTCCAATAGGGATCAGTGTTTTTTCTATTGTGGGGATTTTGTTTATATTTTTAACCGTGTATCTTGATAAACCACAGGTTGCAGTTTCACCGGACCCAACCCCCACACCATTCAAATATCTCTTTCTGGCCACTGAAACACTCGTTCCTGACCCTGCATTAGAAACAACTCCTCCCGAGGAGACCGTTCCGGAAGAACCAACTGGTCCGATTCAAGAGGATCTCCCGGAGGAAGAAGCCGCTACATTTCCAACAGAAGAATCTGCGCAAACCAACCCTCTTTCAGACTCAGGGACCACCCCTGTAGTCAGTACGCCTGTGTTAAATATAGTAGACAGATACGATGACACAGACCCCCGCCTTGAATACGACGGTGCCTGGGTCAGCCAGACCAATGTTGCGAATGCCCGTCAAGGAACCCTGTTTGTTTCGAACGCGATTGGCAATGATCTTACCCTGTCTTTTGTGGGCCAACAAATAGTCATTGGATATTTGGGCGAGCCCAGTCTCGGCTCGATTACTATCTCAATCGATGATGAGGAATTCCAACTGGATCAATCGGTCGGCAAGGAATGGGTTTCACCGCAATTCGGTAACAACGAGCATTTTGTCATTATTGTTCATGAGAGCGGAGATACAGTAAATCTGGATTACATTAACGTTCTCAGTTCGGATTGATTTTTGCTTGATTTTAGGCATTACGGTCCTTTTCTCTTTTTCCAGGTATATAAGTGGGAAAGTTCAAGTCAATGCTGAAATGCTGATGGGAGCACGGCCAGCATGTCTGCAGAGGAACCATTTTGAGCTGCCAGCGTCTTATACAAAGGAGGCATCATGTTTACTCGCATACTCATTCTTATCCTGCTTACAGCTATGGCAGCATGTGCGCCGAATCCCATTCCGGATCCCATCCCTACACAAGGTATCGCGGCAAATACAGAGGAAGTTTCACCGGATATCATGGTAACTCCCTCACCTGCTGCGGAAGGCGGGATACAAAAGAAATTTATCCAGATCGTCCAGAACGATCTGGCAACCCGTCTCAACGTGGACGTAGAAGAAATCAATGTTCTTTTAATAGAATCCATCGAGTGGCCCAATGCCGCCCTTGGGTGTCCGAGCCCTGGAAAAGTCTATCCCCAGGGAAGAGTACCCGGTTTTCGAATCCGCCTGGAAGTGGATGATAACGAGTATTTCTACCATACGGATCGCAAGGGGCAATTTGTCCTATGTCCTGAAAACAATGTTGATCTTCCTGACTATCCATCCGTTCCCATCACACCCGGTGAGGTCGATGGTGGCGAATCCTGAGTCCCCGCAGATTGAAAACAAAGAGGGTGGGCCCGCCTGATCAGGCGGGCTCCTTTCATCTCATTGATTTCCTTTGACATCTATTTAGGCTCTCCCTAGATTCAAGAGAATCAGGCGAACAGGGGAACAGGTATAATCCTGTCCTATGTCCAGACGTTACATTATGCTTTTCCTGATTGGCATTACTGCCGTTATTGCTGCCGCATTCGCTTATTACATATACCGGCGGCCCAACGCGGTCCGTGTGACCAAGTTCTATCAATGGATTCGAAATCCCGCTTCGCACCCGGACTGGAAACTGGCCGCCGGTTCTCAATGTGGCTCAGCCCCGTTCGTTTTCCCTACCGATGGCTTCGCCGGTTTCCTGTGGGGCGACTCGTTTGGTTTGCGTAAAACCCACCAGGGGATCGATGTCTTCGCCGGGACCGACGTGGGTATCACACAGGTCGTCTCTGCCTACCCCGGGTATTTGACACGCGAGTCCGATTGGAAGTCCGCGGTCATTGTACGTGTTCCAAGCGACCCGCTCCAGCCCGGGCGACAGATCTGGCTTTATTACACTCACATGGCCGATCAATATGGCAATTCCTTTATTTCAGAAGAATTCCCCCCCGGAACGTATGAAAAACTGATCGAAGCCGGCACATTCCTTGGATATCAGGGGAATTATTCCGGCGATCCCAACAATCCGGTAGGTGTGCATTTGCACTTTTCCATCGTCGAGGATGATGGCACCGGCAAATTCAAGAACGAACTCGACATCGACAATACGCTCGATCCTTCGCCCTATTTGGGATTGCCTTTGAACGGATATGAAAACCGTGACCGCGTCCCACTCTGCGATGCGGCGGTCGAGTAGCCGCGCAGCGGCGTACCGAGACCAGATGGACAAACTCAAAGACACGCGTAGCACTACAGTCCCGCATGATTTTGGCGGGAGTCCTGTGGATAAGGTCGTTTTGATCACGGGCGCCGGCAAAGGCAGCGGGCGCATCCTGGCACAGGCCTTTGCTCAACAGGGAGCCATCGTCGCGGCAAACGATATTTCCCCGGTCAATGTTGACGAAGTGGTGAATCAGATCATTGCAAGGGGTGGGCGTGCGAAGGCATACATTGACGATGTTGCCAAAAAAGTCGGCGCGCAGAATATCGTTAACCAAGTGGAGGATGATCTTGGCCAGATCGATATCCTCATTAATCATGCCGCGGTCGAACCGCGCGTACCTTTGCTCGACATGGATGAATGGGACTGGCATCGCGTACTCGACGTCAATCTCACCGGCGCGTTCCTGATGACCCAGTCGGTGGGGCGCGGGATGCGCGAACGCGGCTCGGGCGCGATCATCAATCTGGTAACGGGATCCGCTCGTGATGAAAGTGCAGAAGCGGCATATCTCGCAAGCATGCAGGGACTGGCCGAGTTTACCCGCCAGGCAGCGCGCGAATTAAATCCACATGGTATTCGGGTCTACCTGGTTGAGAACGTCGCGGAAAAAGTTGTCGGGAACGTTTTTGCTCTGCTCAAGCTACAAACGGAGGAGCAATGAAAGAACTCTTCGAATATCGCAGGAAGCTGATGGCAAGACTTGTAGAGGCAGCAAGAGAATTTCGCGCGGCCTGCCTGGCAGAGAAAGACCCCCACGCTCCATTGGAAGATGGCTGGAGCGTGCACCAGGTCGCGGTACATACGCGCGACGTGGATAAAGTGGTTTATGGTTTACGCGTCCGCCGAACGGCTGTGGAAGATAACCCCGAATTCCCGAATTTTGATGGCAATGTCTATCTGGCAGAGAACTATGACGCCAGCGAACCGCTCAACGATATTTTAGATAGTCTGGTCGAAAGCACCGGGGCTTTGGTGGAGTTGCTGCAAACGTTACCGGCGGAGGCATGGTCGCGTCCGTCGCGCCATGCCACTCTGGGGAGCGGCTTGACCTTACAAAGCTGGGTGGAGAAAAATCTGGCACACATCG
>DASTJG010000647.1:0-20840 GCA_035716785.1 Anaerolineales bacterium | reverse complement strand
TCAAACCGTTTCTGAACTGGAGGCTATGCACCAGCGCATCTGGGAAACCGGATCGAAATGGGCATCCAAACTGGAAGGAGCGTATGTTCCCAAAGAATCGATCCGCCGCCACGATCCAGGGACCGCGCCCTGCCCAGCCGTCAACGAGGGAAATTTTTACGTGGCCGTGCTTGGCAGTGACTGGATCATCCAGCGCCATATCGTTCGAGAGCAGGGTGTCGTGCTGGCCGGGCCAGATCCAACGACATTGATCGATCCCGTCACTGCCGACGATATTCGTGGCGCGGTTTTAGGAGTCCTGCAGGAATGGTGGTTTCCGATGCTTGATGACCCCTCATGGCTGTGCGATCGCGGAAGCGAATATCACGCCTTTGCCGTCATCACCATGTGCCGCATCCTGCACGCGCTGGAGCATGGCACCATCGTCTCCAAGCCCAAAGCGATCCAATGGGCACGCGAGAAAGTAGGTGGGCCATGGAGGCAGCTGATCGACAAAGCAGTTGCTGCCTCCAGGCATGAAAAACAAGACGATTTTTTGGCAGAAACATTGGACTTCATTCGGTTTACAAAAGAACAAACAGTGGATTCCAGGTTAATATAGTTATGAAAGGATAAAACTGCAAATATGGATTCAGCTCGTTTTCGACTGATCACACCCAATGACCTGAATGACTACCGCAAACGTGCTGGCGAAATCGCGGAAGCATCCTGGCCTGAGTTCATGCTCCATGACCCCATTGCGAATGAGAACTGGCATGAACTCTTTGAGCGCTTCATTGACTATCAATTCGCCCTGCTCGACACAGAAACAAACCGTATGGCTGCCATGGGGAACAGCCTGCCTTTTTACTGGGATCAACCGCTCGAAGAACTCCCTGAAAGCGGGTGGGACTGGGTTTTCCTCAAAGCCATTGAAGATCACAAACAAGGCACCAAGCCAAATATTCAATCCGCCATCCAGATCAACATTCACCCTGATTATCGAAGTCAGGGACTCAGTGGAAGGATGGTTCAATCCATGCGCGCCATCGGGGAATCCAAAGGCTTCCAATATCTTGTCGCCCCGGTACGCCCGAGCCAAAAGAGCAACTATCCGTTGATCAGCATCGACGATTACGTCAAATGGACAAACGACGCGGGCTTGCCCTTCGACGCGTGGTTGAGAGTCCATGCGCGCGCGGGGGCAAGGATCATCAAGCCCTGTCACGAATCCATGATCATTCCCGGTACCTGTCCGGAATGGGAGGAATGGACCGGCATGATGTTTCCTCAAAGCGGGCAGTACGTTATTCCTGGCGCGCTCAACCCGATTGAAATAAATATTGAAAAGGATGAGGGTATGTACGTTGAGCCAAATGTATGGATGGTACACATTCTGATCCAACCTCGATCTTAAGTTAAAATCAATCCAACATCCTGGAAATAAGCGAGGCGAAAATGGTTAACAACATTACCGACCCATATCTGGCCAATACACCTGTGAAGAATAGCTCCAATTGGTGGAAGTGGCTGCTCGGTATACTGGCAGTCTGCATCTGCCTGGGCTGTGCAGGAACGTTCGGTGTTCTTTACTACTTCGGACAGGAGCCCGAAAATCTCTCGATCGATTATTCCATGCCATCCGTTGTAAGCAAAGGTGAAAATTTCGATCTGGTGATCACGATGACAAATACCGGCAGTACGCCTCTGACCATCGACGATATTGATCTGGACGAGGTCATGGGTGGCTCGATCCTGGATGGATCCATGGTCCTGACGACAGAGCCTGAAATGGCACGTGATTATTCCACGACCGGTATTAAAACGTTTTTTTATAAGCAGACCCTGCAGCCAGGCGAAACGAAGCAGGCAATCTTTCATCTGCAAGCAACAACAGTCGGTGAGTTTGGAGGATCCATTGGAGTATACATTGGCAACAATGCAAAACGATTCGACTATGTTGGGCTGATCGTCCAAGAATAATCAAAGAACATGAAACGCTATTATTGGCTGGTATTCATACTTATAATTTTTCTCTTTGCCTGTCAACCAGCCCCGCCTCTTACTATCACCATTATCGACAACGATAAAACCATCACGCTTCAAACAAGTGAGAGTGATCCTTCTGCGTTGCTGGATCAAGCGGGGATAGTGTTGGATCCCGGCGACCGTGTCCTCATCAATGGACTTGCCAGCGTGCCTGATCAACCAGATACCCATCGCGCAATTAATTTACAGGTTCGTCGCGCGGTAGCCATTACCCTTGTCACTCCTGATGGAGAACAAAGACTTCGCTCGTCCGCGTTCACAGTCGGTGAAGCATTGCAGGAAGCCTTAATTTGGCTACGCGCAGGAGATAAGGTCGAGCCGGCGTTGGATACACCGATCATAGTTGGGATGAGGATCACGATCGCGCCAACGCGACCACTCACTGTCAGCGTGGATGGAAGGACGATGCAGATCGAATCGTCCGCGCGGACGGTTGGCGAGGCGCTGGCCGAGGCCGGGATCCCTCTCCTCGGGCTGGATTACAGCCAACCGGCTGAGAACGATCCGCTTCCTTCCGACGGGCAGATCCGTGTGGTACGCGTTAGCGAGTCGGTCGTCCTGGCACAGAAGCCCATCCCCTTCGAGAGCGAATCCCAAGCTTCAGCGGATGTCCCGCTTGATGAAACGAAAATCCTACAGCCCGGCGAGAATGGACTCAGTATTCAGCGCATCCGCATCCGTTACGAGGATGGACAAGAAATCTCGCGCGTAACTGAGAACGAAACCGTAGTCCGCCCGCCCCAGAAACGCATCCTGGCATACGGCACGAAAGTCGAGGTCAAGACCGCCGTGGTGGATGGCGTCACCATCGAATACTGGCGCGCCGTGCAAATGTATGCGACCTCCTATTCACCCTGCCGCTCCGGCGGCGATGGATGTCACTCAGGCACATCGAGCGGCAAGAGCCTGCGCAAAGGCATGGTCGGGCTTCGGTATAGCTGGTATCTCAGCATGCAGGGCCAGCCGCTTTACATCCCCGGCTACGGGTTCGCCACGGTGGAGGATGTCTGTGGTGGATGTGTTGGCAAGCCATGGATCGATCTGGGCTACAGCGACAGTGACTACGAACAATGGGGCAGCACAGTTACTGTATATTTCCTGGCACCGGTTCCTGCGAACATACCGTATGATCTGCAATAATCCGCGCTTCGTCTTGCTGCACTCGGACAGTGTCCTCTACCCGATGCACTGTCCGAGTGAACAGAACCCATGACTCGATTTCAAAAGGCACTCTTCTCTTTCCTGTCTGTCATTGCCTGTTTTATGGTGGCTCTGGTCATCTGGCAGGGAAAGTGGCAGCAGCCATTGGGACCTGCATTATGGACCGCAACTCCCTTTCGACTGCCGGCAACCTGGACACCAGATGTCAGCGCGATCGGAACGCTTCAAATCGTGCCCACACTTGCTCCGATTTGGAAGGGAACCCCTTTCCCCACGCAGACAGAGGGTACTGGCTTATGCGGCGCTCCGGCCGTAATGAACATCCTGGCGATCGGCGCCGATACACGCGGCGACAATTACACGTATGGGCTGGCGGATGTCATTCGCCTTGTGCGCATTGACTTCGTGAATCCAAAAGTGACTGTCCTTGAAATTCCGCGTGACCTGTGGGTGGAGATTCCCGATATTGCTGATAATCTCAACGGGCAGGATCACGAGAAGCTCAACCAGGCTTATCTTTATGGCAATCCTGGTTTTGGATATACAAGCGATCCCGCACAGGGGCCGGGTCTGCTGGCACGCACGCTGACGCTGAACTTCGGAACGAAGATCGATCACTACGCCGCGGTCAATATGCGCACGTTCGAAAAGATCGTCAACGCGGTCGACGGCATCGACGTGACCCTGCCTAAAACTGTCGATGGGCGCACTCCGGACGATATGAACAACCGGCTGCTCTTCCCTGCAGGCACACACCATCTGAACGGAACCCAGGCGCTTACGCTGGCACGCATCCGCATCAAAGGCGGTTTTGCGCGCGCCGAAAACCAGAATCGCGTCCTGTGTTCCCTGCGCGATAAACTTACCAGCCCAAAGGCGGTCACCCAAATCCCGGAACTCATCGAGGCATTTCAGGGCGCGATCCAAACGGATTTGAGTCCCGAACAACTCGGTCAGCTGGCTTGCATTGGCACACAGATCCCATCCGGCAATATTGTGTTTGCGAATTTTCCGGCCGAACATTTCAAACAGGCGCGCCAGTACGACCCTGTCTTCAAAAAAAGGGTCGCAGTCTGGAAGGTGGATTTCGAGATCCTGCGCGATTACATCAGCCAGTTCCAGGACGGCACATGGCCCAGCCAGGCCGTTTCGCAATCAAAGAAGAGCGCTGAGGAGGAGGCATCGTTTTGTCCATGAATGAAATCCCACCACTCAATGCCGAGGCATTGCTCAAGCGACACGGACTGCGCGCCCACAAGGGTCTCGGGCAAAACTTTCTGCAGGATTCCCAGGCATTGGAGAAGATCGTCTCCGCGGCAGAAATTCAACGGACAGATACGGTCCTGGAGATCGGGCCCGGGCTGGGAAGCTTGACGCGTTATCTGGCAGTCTCTGCCAGAGAGGTGATTGCGGTCGAGCTGGACGAGAACCTGCTCCCGCCATTGAGAGCAGTCCTGGCCCCCTATCGAAATGTCCGTTTAATTCACGCCGATATCCTGAAACTGTCCCCGAACGATTTGATCCACAGGACTGCTTCGCTTGTCACAGAAAAGGATTACATCGTTGTCGCAAACATCCCATACTACATCACATCGGCAGTCATCCGTCATTTGCTGGAGAATGAACCAAAGCCGCGCCGAATTGTATTAACCATTCAAAAAGAAGTCGCCCAGCGGATCTGTGCCCGGCCCGGTGATATGAGTCTGTTGGCGTTGAGCGTACAGGTCTACGGCAAACCGCGCATCGCGGAACACATCCCGGCCGGGGCATTCTTTCCTGTCCCCAAAGTCGACTCGGCTGTTTTGTGTGTGGATATCTATCCATTTCCTCTCATCGAAGAGGGATTACTCGAGACATTCTTCAAATTGATCAAAGCGGGCTTCAGCCAGAAGCGAAAGACTCTGCGAAATTCATTATCTTCCGGCCTACACATCTCCCCCATCCATGCCGCAGATCTGCTCACGCGTGCGAACATCGATCCGCAGCGCCGCGCAGAAACACTGAGCATTGAGGAGTGGCAACGCCTCGCGGAAAATTTGTTGTAGGGAAGGGCAGTCCCTTCCCTACAGATTGTTTTTCTTGCGCAGGTCGCGGTAATGCCACCAGACGTCCCAGATCCGCACGGCTGCTTCGAGTTGGATCTTCAGCGACATCTTTGATTTTCCCCAGCGGCGGTCAGCAAAATAGATGGGGGTTTCTGTAACCTTGTATCTCATCAGGTAGGCGACATACGCCATCTCGACCAGGAAGATATAGCCGCTGGAGCGAATGCGGTCGAGCGGCATGTTCTGTAAAGCTTCCCGGCGCCACATACGGTAACCGGTCGTTACATCTCGCAAGGGAAACGCTAGAATGGTGCGCGCGTAGAAATTCCCAAAGGCAGACAGGAACTTCCGCCAGGCGGGCCAACGCTCATCGAGCGAGCCGCCTTTTACATAACGGGAGCCGATCACTACGTCGCAAGAGGCAATACAGCGCGCCATCTCGGTCAACACGGCCGGGTCGTGGGAAAAATCTGCATCCATTTGAACGACCGCGTCGGCACCCAACCCAAACGCTTGTTGAAAGCCTTCAATATAGGCGGAACGCAATCCCAGCTTTCCGGCACGATGCAGAACAAATACTTTATCGGTATGGCGATCTGCCAGCTCATCGGCAACCGCGCCAGTGCCATCCGGGCTATGGTCATCAACTACAAGAACAGAAACATCAAGTGGAAGTGATAATAAAGCGGAGACCAGCTTTGGCAGGTTCTCCGCTTCGTTATAAGTTGGCAAAACAATAGAAATGCGCATTACTGAGACTTGGTCAATAGATCCTTCTTGAGCTGATTAACGCTGGAAAAACGTCCGTACACAGAAGGAACTTCGGAGATTTGGATGGAGAGACGATCTGAGCGCTTCGAGGCTTGTTCCCGGTCCTTGATGGGATAGAAATAATCGAGCGATTGTTCGAGCCGGGTACGAATGCGTTCCTGGAATGCTGCCAGGTTCCCCGGGGAGATCACGATCACAAAATCAGTTGGGCTCAGGTGACCGATGAAATCTTCCGGGTCACCGGTCTCCTTCATCGTATTATGGATCATCAGGCTGATCGCGCGCAGCACATCATCGGAGGCTACAAACCCATAGGCCTCACGAAACGAATCAAGATGATTGATGCAGATGTGAAGCAATGCCCAGCCGCTTTTATGGATCGCTTCAGAGAGGCGTTCTTCCACCAGCGGGCCTTCGGGTAATCCGCTGACCGGATTGGTCAACGATCCCTGGCTCACCCGCTTTAACGCATTACGAACGCGCAGCCGCAATTCCTGGACGTCAAAGGGCTTGGTAATGTAATCATCCGCGCCCACTTCGAAGCCCTGTAAGCGATCGATACGTTCACGCTTTTCAGTCAGGAAGATAATCGGGATTTCATTCGTACGCCTGTCCGTGCGCACGCGCCGGGCAACCTCATACCCGTCGATATCCGGCAAACGAATATCAAGGATGATGAGGTCCGGCAGGACAGTCTGCGCCGCGCGAACACCATCTTCCCCCCAGTTGACAGTGAAGACCTCGTAGCCTTGA
Organism: Anaerolineales bacterium; assembly: GCA_035716785.1. GTDB lineage: Bacteria > Chloroflexota > Anaerolineae > Anaerolineales > Villigracilaceae > Defluviilinea. The sequence goes on along the minus strand of DASTJG010000647.1, from coordinate 14,082 downwards.
ACGCGAAAATAGGCATTCAACATCTCGGCAACGTCGAGATCATCTTCCACAATTAGAATCTTGGATTTGCTATCTACCACGCTGCCCCTCGGTTAGGTAATAGGTTCTTTTTGAATGATAAATTCACAAACTGCATCGCCGGTCGCAATGCACTTTGATTCGTTGACACGGAACTCATTCCCACCCGAAACCCACTTGAGCGACTCCTGCAAGAGGCCCGTTGCAATATAGCAGACTGGTTTATCCACATTTGTGCGTCCCCAACATACAGGACACTTATGGATCGTCCAGATAAACTCTGCATCCTTTTCCTCCACAGTGCTATATTGGTCGCTGAGCTGGGAGAAAATCTTCGCAAAGGCTGGTAGACCAATGCGCAGCTTGGATTGGAGCGGTAACACCACAAACGCCAAATCTGCGGCACCTGCCAGAGCGCCAAAGTTCTTCAGCCCCTCAGCGAAGGTCGCCCGCCCGGCACGCAAGGCCAAACCGCGTCCCCCGCGTGGACCGTACATTTCCTCCAGGGCAACGCCGAGGGCAGAGAGTTCGGCAAAATCGAAGCCTTTATCCAAATTTTCTGCAGGATAATTCTCAATGTAATGATTCAAGCCAGCCAGATTGAGGATGGCATTGAGTCCATTTTTCCCCATCACCTCTTCAAGTGACTTGATAATAATCAAGCCAAACTTGTTCGGGTAGTACAGGCCGGTCTTTTGAACAGGGCTCATAGTGTGACTCCACTAAATAAGTTTCGACAGGTCTTCAGTGGCTCGGCGCATGTCCAAAAAGATCAGACCCAGTTTTGCCTGCTCACGCGCGAGTGCTGTAAGAACGGCCTCTTCACCTACTGACATAAGGACAACATATCCCTTTTGCCCCTTGATATAGACTTGCTCAAGCGAACCGCGGCCCAACTCTGTGGCAATTCTTTCCCCCAACGATAACATAGCAGCGGACATTGCAGAAACACGATCTTCTTCGACGCCCTGAGGCAAGGCAGAAGCGATGCTGAGACCATCTACGCTGACTACTGCGGACGCCTCAATGTCGGGTGACGAGGCTTGCAGTTCCCGCAGACGGTCTACCATTTGTTGTGTACGTGACTTTGACAAGACAACCCTCCTGCATAGAGTTCATGACCGGCAAATTTGCCAAATGGGCGGATAAATTCAAAGTGCGGAGATAATTTAGCATAGTGGAGGAAAAGTGTCAAGCCAGCCCACTAAAAAAGGGGTCATACACTAACAGAAATGTAAACACCCCATGCTATAATCGCCGGACGATAGAAGCCGATGATCAAAAAGATATTTCTTTATATACTAACCACCAGTCTTTTATTCAGCCTTTTACCCGGCAGTGATGTGACAGCCCAGGGAACTGCTCCCGAAGAGGAACCGCCAAGCGGCGCTGTCGTCTGTGCACCGGATGTGTACACGATCGCGCCGGATGATTGCCTGCCGCTGGGACCGTCCGCATACATCACTGAGATGGCCAAACTGGGAATGACGTTTCCGCCGCGCCCCTTGCCCGCTTACGCACCAGACCCGGCCCTTACGCAACTCCCCTATCTCTATTTCAAATTGGAAGAAGACATTGTACCTATCTTAAGCGGGCCAGAAGGCAGTGAAACAGGCCAGTACTTCCAACCTGGGTTTGTCTACGTATCCTATGTGGATCGAATCGAATCAAACGGCGTCTACTATATGCTTCAGAATGGTGGCTGGATCCCGGGAAAAGGATCGCGCATTGGCGATTATCCAAGATTTCAGGGGCTTCAGTTCAAATCCACACCGCACAATGCTTTTGCATGGCCCCTGCCAATTCAGGCATGGGATATACCCATACATCGCGCGCCTGGTTATAACGCCCCCCTGACCAGTAAAACCCTTTCGGCTCTCGCCGAGATGGTTCCGGTATACGCGACGCAAAACGCAGAGGGTGCGGATTGGAATCTGATCGGTCCCGACCAATGGGTGGAAGCACGCCTCCTAGCAACGGTTACGCCGAATACAACGCCACCCGAAGGCGTGACCACGGGCCGCTGGATCGATGTGGATCTGGCAGAACAGACACTGGCGGTCTATGACAATTATCAACTGGTCTTTGCCACTGTTGTCGCCACCGGTCTCGAACCGTTCTGGACCCGCCCAGGATTGTTCCAGATCTATCAGAAAAAAGAAGCCGAAACCATGCGCAATAACGACCCAACGGATTATTATTATTTGGATAACGTTCCCTGGACGATGTATTTCGACAAGGCCCGTGCGCTACATGGTGCTTACTGGCGAACCCAATTTGGCTTTCCTCAGTCGCATGGCTGTGTCAATTTATCAGTCGGTGATGCGCATTGGCTTTTCAATTGGGCACACGAAGGTGACTTCGTCTATGTTCACGATCCGTCCGGATTGACGCCCACCGATCCTGCGCTTTATCATGACTGGGCATATTGACATTGGCTAGTGCACATGGTAAACTACTGCCCGCTTGTTAGGAAGAAGGGTCCCGTGGTGTAGCGGCCTAACATGCGGCCCTGTCAAGGCCGAGATCGCGGGTTCGAATCCCGTCGGGACCGCACCAATGTAATTTTGGATAGACAGACAGCACCCTGGAATTCCAGGGTGTCGTCGTTTTAAATGTACATCGTTAGAAGATTTGGGGCATGGTATCGTGTCTCGCTATGCCGACACGGAACATTTTTCAGCCTGCCAGTTGTCCGCCACTGAAGGTGTTCGACATCAAGCGCGCAAGTGTTGGCAGATTGCCAACACTTGCGCGACACTGTGCTCCAGGTAGCAGATGAAATGCCGGCTGTGGTCAGTACAAACCACGTGAAAGACCTGGCTGATTTACTGGGTTAGAGGCACAACTTCCCAGGAGTGATTCTCAAGTGAAATGAACGGATGATAAAAATCACTGATCCAACCAATATCAGGATAAAGATAAGTAAGAGTATTCTCGTTTTTGGTAGTGTCAGCAATTTTAAATTTTCCATAGGTTCTGCTTCGCACTCCTAGTACTTGCGACTATCAGCGATTTTCTGGAGATTCGGATCGTCAGCACGGAATACGCCTTCCTTTGCCGGAATCCACTTGGGCAGGGATTTGCCATTGAGCGCCTTCAGCGCCGCCTCGTACACCTGGGGGGCGAGGAGCGGATTGCATTCTACACTCACGTTCAGTTCGCCAGCCAGCATAGCTTTAAAAGCGCCGGACGTGCCATCGACCGAAACGATCTTGACCTCCAGCCCTGGTTTGAGTCCCGCCTCCTTCAGCGCTTCGATGACGCCTAAAGCCATATCATCGTTTTGCGCAAATATCCCTTGGATATCTTGCGGTTCCTTCAACCAGGCTTCTGTCACTGCCTTGCCTTCTCTGATATTCCAGTTGGCAGTCTGACTCCTGATGACCTGAATGCCACATTCCCCCACTTTCTCATGGAAGCCCTGACCGCGCTCCCTGGCAGCGGACGAGCCCACGCTGCCGGCCAACTCCCAAATGTTCTTCTCGGGCATACCTTCGAGAAGTTTGCACATCTCCGCACCAGCCTTGCGTCCCTCCTCAAGAAAGTCCGAACCGATGTAGGTGGCATATAGATCATCTGGCGCGTCGATGCGGCGGTCTTCGAGGATGACGATCTTTCCGGCTGCCCTGGCTTCTCTCAGCATGTCTTCCCAACCTGTCGGCTCGAACGCGTCCAGAACGATGACATTCACATCCTCATCGACAAGGAATTCGCGGAAAGCCCTTTCCTGACCTGATGAAATCACACCCGCAGAATCGTAGAACTTCAACGTAATCCCCAACTCCATCGCTGTCTCCTTGAAGGAAATTGTGTTGGCGGTGCGCCAGCCGCTTTCGGAACCTATCTGGACGAAACCCACCACCATATCCTCATAGGTCCAGCCTCCCTGAGGGATGGATGATCGAGGTGCCTGAGGTTCAAGTGTCCCCGACACAGCCTCGGATGTCGCTTGTGGGCATTCGCACTGGCAGACACAGACCGGAGGCGCGCCGCAGGCAACCAGCAGAATTGGAACCAGGAGAACACTGAGTAGTATCTTTTTCATTTTTCTTTCTCCCTTGGGTGTTCATCCGCTGCAGGGTTTGCTCGCAACGGTTTGTCAATGAGCCTGGCATAAAAGGCGATCTGACAAGCTTTCTCCAGCGTGCTGCTCCAGAAGAAAGCTTCATCCAGAGTCTGACCTATCGCGAAACTCCTGTGTCCGCACAACTTGATAATTTTGCAGCGCCGTCGCGGCTTGGTTTGCCATTTCAGCCGTGCCGGAAGAGAAAGCAATCACCCTGACTGTTCAGGTATTTCGTAAGGCTTTGGATCCAAAATCCGCGCCGAGGTTGAGTCGACTTCCCTAACTGTAATGCAAATGGCACTTGTTGAGCGCTTTTTTAATGTAATTTCTTATGTTTCGGGACTTGACTTTTCAATAGAAATCAGTAAAATGAAGTTAGTTAGTCCAATGAACTTACAAAGCTTATTATCCCAAGATTGCCTATACACAAACAAGGAACTGCCCTCTTATGGAGAAAGCTACCCGGCAACACACGAAGCAGCACAACCGCAACCTTGTCCTTCAGACTATTTTTGCGCATGAATCCGTCAGCCGCGCCGAAGTTGCGCGCGTGACCAACCTCACTCGCACCACGGTTTCGGAAATCGTCAGCGGGCTGCTTGCGGAAGGACTGGTGGAAGAGATCGGACGCGGCGAGTCCATTGGCGGGAAGTCCCCCATCCTGATCAGTGTAGCGGCAGACTCGCGCTATTTGATTGGTTTGAACCTCGCGCAGGATAAATTCATCGGCGCGATCGTGAATTTGCGGGGCGAGATCAAGGAAACGGTCGAGGCTCCCGTTCACGACGACAATGGAGAAAAGGCACTGAACCTTGTTTTCCAGCTGATCGACAAATTACTGAAAAAGGGAATTCGACCTATCGTAGGGATTGGGATCGGAACACCGGGTTTGGTAAATACACGCGAAGGCGTCGTGCTGAACGCCGTCAACCTGGACTGGCAGGACCTGCCGCTTGGGCAGCTGCTAGAGACGAAATACAACATCCCTGTCTCTGTGCTGAACGACAGTCAGGCGACTGCCATTGGTGAGTTTGTATATGGCAGGGAACATGCCATCGACGAAAACCTGATCGTCATTAACGTGAAGCACGGCATTGGTGCAGGCATTCTGATCAATGGTCGGTTGTTCCAGGGAGATGGCGGCGGCGCGGGCGAAATCGGTCATGTAGTGACACAGGATAACAACGAGCTATGTCGCTGCGGAAAACGCGGCTGTCTCGAGACCGTCTCCAGCGTACGCGCGGTGCTCAGGCAGTTGAATAGCGATTCGTTGGACCAGGCATGTGAAGCCTTCGAAGCAGGAGATGCAAACACTGTGCAGGTCGTGACCAACGCCGCTCATTACCTTGGGGTATCCCTGGCAAACCTGATCGGCACATTGAACATTCACAAGATCGTCCTCACCGGCGAAATGACCCGTTTCGGTTCATCCTGGCTCAACGCTGTAAATGAAGCGATGCGGAATGCAGTACTGGCAGGTATGTCTGAGAATACCAAGCTTGAGTTGGGCACGTTGGATTACCGTGCCTGCATCCTTGGCGCCTCGGCATTCGTGTTGCTCGACGATTATTCTCTTTTGTTCATGCTCGAAAAGCAGCCATGGAACTGATCGAAGCCAGGGTCAAACCTCCTCTGGATGAAGATTTCCGTCCGGCTGTGCTGGCAAATCGTAATTTCCAGCGCCGCGTCAAGACGGTTGGCGTGCGGGCAGTCATCGGCTTGGAAAGAAGCGGGGGCGAAATCTCGCGTTTTGAAACGCTGGTCTACCCTGAGGGTCATCCTGATTTTGAATTCAATCTTCCTTATATCGAGCGCATCCTCAAGTTTTTGCTTTGGCAACGCGGTGGGCATACGGTTTACATCGGTGGACCCGAACCGATCGCGGCGCATATTCGCAGTGTCTATTCAGCGAGCGGCGCGCGCAAATTCGATTCTCACTTCATGGGAAGGCTGGTGTACGAAAGGGAATTTTCCGTGGTCTCGTGCAGTGCGGAGGAAGTACCCGCTTCGCGCGAGATGGGAAAATTGCTCGGTCGCAATTTGAACGGTTGCCGCATCGGGTTTGACCTGGGCGCCTCCGACCGCAAGGTGAGCGCGGTAATGGACGGGAATACGGTCTACAGCGAGGAAGTAGTCTGGGAGCCGCGTAAACATACCGATCCCAACTATCACTACCGCGAGATCATGACTGCTTTGAAAACCGCTGCGAGCAAGATGCCGCGTGTGGACGCGATTGGCGGCAGCTCGGCGGGTATTTACGTAGAAAACTGTCCGATGGTGGCATCGCTGTTTCGCGGGATCCCGCAGGAACGATTCGGCGAGATCAAAACCATGTTCCTGCGCATCCGCGAGGAGATGGGCGTACCGCTCGAAGTGATCAACGACGGCGATGTGACCGCCCTGGCCGGGTCGATGTCCATTGGCGATAACGGGATTCTGGGCATTGCCCTGGGGTCAAGCGAGGCGGCTGGCTACGTGAACATGGAAGGTCACATCATGGGCTGGCTGAACGAACTTGCCTTCGCGCCGGTCGATTACAACCCGAACGCGCCTGTAGACGAATGGTCCGGGGATAGAGGCTGCGGCGCTTCGTATTTTTCACAGCAGTGTGTATTCAGGCTGGCACCGAAGGCAGGCATTGCAGTCCCTGCCGGTGTGACGGATGCCGAGAAGTTGAAGCTTGTTCAACAGAAACTGGAAGATGGCAATCTGGGTGCGCAAAAGATCTGGGAGAGCATGGGCGTGTACCTGGGATACGGCATTGCACATTACGCGGATTTTTACGATATCAAACATATATTGATCTTAGGGCGCTGCACGTCGGGGCGCGGAGGGGATCTTTTGATCGAAGGTGTGAAGAAGGTATTCGAAGCCGAATTCCCGGAGTTGCTGCAAAAGATCGAGTTGCATTTGCCCGACGAAAAAATTCGTCGGGTGGGGCAGTCCGTTGCCGCAGCGAGTCTGCCGGTGATCGAATAGGAATTCAACCATGAAGTTCCATCTTGATACTGCCGAGATTTTTGTTCCCGATGGTCAGCCGGTGGAACAGGCACTCGCGCGTACGACACATCTGTGCTTTTCCGCTCATCAGGATGACATCGAGATCATGGCGGCGAATCCGATCCTGGAGTGCTTCCAGCGGAAGGACAAGTGGTTTACGGGCGTCGTCGTGACCGATGGACGTGGCTCTCCACGCAACGGCATTTACGAACATTACAGCGATGATGAGATGCGCCTGGTGCGCTTCAAAGAACAGCGCAAGTCCGCGTATGTGGGTGAATTTTCTGCGCAAATCATGCTGGATTTCCCAAGCAAGATGATCAAGGATGCTTCGTGCCAGCAGCCGTTGGAGGATATCCTGGCGATCCTGCGCGCGACGAGGCCAAAGATCGTCTACACCCATAACCTGGCAGACAAGCATGATACGCATGTGGCAGTCGCCCTCCGGGTGATCGAAGCCCTCCGGAAACTGGACCCGGCTGAACGTCCCGAACGATGCGTGGGATGTGAGGTCTGGCGCGCGTTGGATTGGATGGTCGACTCCGACAAGCTGACCATGAACCTATCCGGCCACGAAAATCTGCAATTTGCCTTGCTGGGCGTATTCGATTCGCAGATCGTTGGCGGCAAACGCTATGACCTGGCATCCATGGGACGCCGCCGCGCAAACGCCACCTACTTCGAATCTCACGGTGTGGACAACACAACAGGCTTGTCCTACGGGATGGATATGACTCCTCTGATGAACGATGCCAGCCTGGAACCTGCAAAGTTCGTTGAAGAGTTCGTACAGCGTTTTGTAAATGACATCAATGATCGAATCCGACGGATCAGTTAAATCATGACGCGTGCTTGTATGGAAAGGAGTGTGAGCGAAGGAAAGACCCCAACACCGAAGTCACGTTGTCCAAGTTCGAAGAATTCACAAGGAGAAGAAAATGAATAAGAAGCTTTTTGTCCTGCTGTCGATTCTGGTTCTGGCAAGCCTTACGTTGACTGCCTGTGGCGGTGCTACCCCTGCGGCGCCAGCAACTCCCGAAGTCATCGAAAAGACCGTCGTGCAAACCCAGATCGTCGAAGTGACGGCTCAACCGGCTCCAAATCCTGAAGCCGTGATCCCGAACGTTGAAGAGGGCGCGGAGATAACACTGTGGACCTTCTGGCTCTCCCCCACTTTTGACGATTACATCAAGAGCACCCTTGCCCGCTTCAATGAAGCTTATCCCGGCGTGAAAGTCAACTGGGAAGATCATCAGGCAACCTTCCAGGATGATCTGAGAAACGCTTTTGCGGCCGGCAATGCCCCAGACGTGATCAATCTGTCCATCTCCGAAGGCTGGGTCAGCGACTACGCTACCCAGGGTTTGTTACTCCCACTGGATGACGCGATACCGCAGGATGTGAAGGAGCTGTACTTCCCCAATCTGTGGGACCAGCAAATGGTGGAAGGCGCTCATTATCAATTCCCGTGGTATCAGGGCATCATTGTGGATCTCGTCAATACAAAGATCCTGACCGATGCAGGTCTCACCACCGAAGACTTCCCGAAGAAAATCGAGGAGCTCCCGGCATTCTGCAAGACCATCAAAGAGAAGACTGGTACGCTGTGCGATATCCGCCTGACCGTGAATGACCTGCTCGCGCAAATGACCTACGAGGGTGGCGTCGATGTGATCAGCGAAGATGGTAAGTCCTTCACCTTCGACTCCCCCGAAGCCGTTGCCTGGCTGCAGATGTACGTGGATATGGTGAAAGACGGTACCGTCGATAAAACCGTTCTCGTCACCGACCAGGACCGCGTCGGGCTGGACCTCTTCACCTCCGGCAAGGCTGCGTTCTATAACACCGGTCCCAATCTGATCCGCGAAGTCCGCGCCAACAACCCGGGACTGTATGGCTACCTCGATGTTGTCCCCGCGCCCGTGGGCAAATCCGGTGTTGTTGGGAAAGGTCTGATGGCACTGTCTGTGAAGAACGACACCAAGTATCCAAATGCAGCGATCGCGCTGGCTCAGTTCATGAGCAACCCGCAAAGCATGCTCGAGTTCGCCAAGGTCGTCGCGGTCTATCCATCGACCCCGGCTTCCTATGACGATCCGTTCTTCGCAGCGGAACCTGTCGCCGTCGAAGACAGCGCCAAGCCATATGCAAAGGACTCTGTCTCCAAGCTGGCGGACATCCTCCCCACCGTTCCTCATAAAGCAGAAGTGAACGAGATCGTGCTCCAGGCAGTTCAGCAGGCACTCTTTAACGGTGTTGACCCGCAGGAAGCGCTCTCCGACGCGGTTGCCCAGGCAAACGCACTGTTACCCTGACCGAAATAGTTTACGCCGTTTTTCCCCTCCTCCGGGTGGAGGAGGGGAAAAACAAGGATCGCCACTGGACAATCGAAGGTGCGTATGACCCGGAAGACATCCCTGACACCTTATCTTTTTCTGCTACCCGCCCTGATCGTCATATCGGTTTTCGTTTTGTATCCGATCGGAGCTGTGGTCTACTACAGTTTTACACAATACAACATTGTGACTCCGCCGGTATGGGTGGGGCTGCGGAATTATGAACAATTGCTGCAGGATGACATCTTCTGGCTGGCACTGAAACATTCTTTTATCTACCTGTTGGTGACCCCTATCCTGATCGTTCTTTCCATCCTGCTTGCCATTGTGGTCAATCGCAAAGTACCCGGCATTGAGCTGTTTCGTGCTCTCTATTTTATTCCGGTGATCAGCGGGAGCATCGCCGTGGGCATTGCCTGGCGTCTGATGTGGGACACGAACGGCATTATCAACGGACTGCTTCTTTCCGCGGGCAGTCTCAGTGAACCCGTTCAATGGCTGGCAGAACCAAGGTACACCCTCGCCATTGCCATGGCGTTGACGGTCTGGCTTGGGCTCGGTTATTACATGATGATCTTTCTCGCCGGACTGCAAAACATTCCGGAGGAGTTGTATGACGCTGCCCTGATCGATGGCTGTAACTCCTGGCAAAAGCACTGGTATATCAGCGTGCCGGGTTTGCGCCCGCAGATCACCTTCGTTGCAGTGATTTCAAGCCTGGCTGCCCTGCAGGTCTTCAATGAAATCTTCACGCTCACCGGTGGGCTGGGAGGGATTTTGAACAGCGGTGTGACCATGGTCTTCTACTTGTGGCGAAAAGCTTTCCGGCTGAACCAGGCCGGGATGGCCTCCGCGATCGCAATGGTGCTGCTTGCCCTCACACTGATCTTCTCCATCATCAACATGCGTTTGCTGGAACGCGGCACGGAGCAGGAATGAACATGAATCGACCGCTTACCTCCGATCGTTATTGGGCATTTTTCCGCCGCCTGGGGAGTAATATCCTTTTATATTTCGTCCTCCTTTCCGTGGCGGTTCTCACGATCTTTCCCTTCGTCTGGATCCTCTTCACGTCCTTCAAAGGTCCAAACGATCCGATTGTTTCCGTGCCAATCCGACTCCTTCCGCAGGATCCCACCTTTGCAAACTATATAAGGGTATGGAGTCAACTTCCCATCGGGCGCTTTTATCTGAACAGCATCCTGGTCTCGTTTGGCATCGTGATCCTGAACACGCTTTTCTCCGCCCTGGCTGCGTACCCATTGGCGAAAATGAAATTCCGCGGACGTGAAGCGATCTTCTATTCGCTTCTGGCGACCTTCATTGTCCCGCCGGTGTTGACCTCCATCCCCAGTTTTATTCTTGCGGTCAAGGTTTTCCGTTATTACGACCAGCTTTCGTCGGTGATCTTTCCCTACCTTGCCGGTGTGATCAATATCTTCCTGTTGCGGCAGGCGTTCAAGGGCGTTCCTGATGATCTGATCGACGCCGGCCGGATCGACGGAGCCGGAGAACTACGCATCTGGTGGAGCATTCTTCTGCCGGTGATTCGTCCATCGCTAGCCACGGTGGCGATCATCACATTTGTCGAGCAGTGGAACAACTTCTTCTGGCCGTCGCTCATGCTCCACACCGATGAACACATGACTCTGCAGGTTGGCCTGGTAGCCTTGCAGGGTGCGTTCCTAAACGATGCACGCGGGATCGCAGCCGGCGTTGTGATGACGATCGTGCCTATGATCCTGTTTTTCATGGCTTTGCAACGCCAGTTTATCCAGGGTCTTACCGGCGCGGTCAAAGGGTAACATGGATCGTACGCGAACGATCGGGCAGAAACTTCTCTTTGCTTTTCATGGCATAGATCACCTGCCTCCCGAAATCATCCAGTCATTCAAAAATTATCACCCCGGCGGTGTCACGCTCTTTCGCAGCCTGAACATGGGCAAACAGGAACAGGTTAGGGAACTGACCGCTTCGCTTCAGCGACTCGCGCGCGAACTCGATCTGCCTTCTCTTATGATCGCCACCGACCAGGAGGGCGGTCAACTCATGGCGTTCGGCGACGGCACGCCCCTGCCCGGCAACATGGCACTCGGCGCGACCCGCTCGCCCGAACTCGCTCGAAAAGCAGGTGAAGTGCTCGGGTGTGAATTGGCAGCGCTGGGGATCAACGTCAACTACGCGCCGTGCGCCGATGTCAACATCAATCCGCAGAATCCGGTCGTCGGTGTGCGTTCGTTTGGAGAAGATCCACATCTTGTGGGAGAACTCTCGGCTGCCATGATCGAAGGGATTCAATCGCAAGGGGTCGCGGCGACAGTCAAGCATTTTCCCGGTCACGGGGATACTGCCAGCGATTCCCATCATGGACTTGGGATCGTCCCGCACTCTCGTGAACGGCTGCACGCTGTAGAGTTGCATCCGTTTCGCCTCGCGCTTCGGGCGGATGTCAAACTGGTGATGACTGCCCACCTCGGCATTTCCTCCATCGACGGCCCCGACGCTCCACCCGCTACACTTTCCTCCCGCGTCATCAATGGGCTTTTGCGCCGTGACCTCGGCTTCGACGGCGTTGTCGTCACCGACGCGATGGACATGCGTGCTATTCGCCAGGGTGAACTCCTGCGTGAAGATGTCCTGCGAGCTGCGCAGGCCGGCGTGGACTTGTTGCTCATGACCAGCAACCCACAGGACCATGCCCGCGCCTATGAGAGCTTATTACAAGGTGCATATAACGGACAGCTTACAAAGGCGGATCTGCAAACCTCGGCGGATCGCATATCACGCTTGAAACACTGGCTGACCGAGAACGCTACATCGCCCGATTTGAGTGTTATCCAGTGTGGAGAACATATGCAGGTGGCGAATGAAATTGCCGAGAGATCCATCACACTGGTGCGAGATGAAAAGAAATATCTTCCCGTCCATCTCACATCAGACCACCGCATTGCTGTCATTGTGCCAACTCCGCAAGATCTGACGCCAGCAGATACATCATCATACATCCAGCCCAAGCTTGCCGAGTCTATTCGTGCGTATCACACGCGGACGGATGAATTCAACATTCCATATGCCCCCAGCGAACAGGAAACTGTTTCCGTTTTAGCACAAGTTCGCCAGTACGATCTAATCGTGATCGGCACGATCAACGCCTACACAGAAGAAAAACAGGCAGAGTTTGTCCGGCAATTGTTGCAGATTGACAAACCTGTGCTCATCGTCGCCATGCGACTGCCCTATGACCTTGCCGCCTTTCCCCAAGCTTCAACCTATGTGTGTACATATGGCATTCTGGAACCATCCATGCGAGCGGTGGCAAAAGCTATTTTCGGTTTGCAGGAGATGACAGGTCATTTGCCGGTATCGATTCCTGGCATGGTCTGGATGAGATAAATACACTAACATTTGCAGACTAATGGACAGCACGCTGAGCCAACTTCTCCAGCGTGCTGTCTGTTTCTCTAAAAAGAACTGATCCAACTTTTGAATTGAGATTGGAGAAAAAAGACAAATCTTAGAATTTGCTATACGCATCGCTCATCTTACGATACTCGATGAACGGTTCGTCAATGAGCTTGGCATAAAAAGCGATCTGGCAAGCTTCCTCCAGCGTGCTGCTCCAGAAGAAAGCTTCATCCAGAGTCTGGCCGATGGCGAAACTGCCGTGGCCCCGCAACATGATGATTTTATAATTTTGCAATGCCGCCGCGACTTTATTTGCCATTTCGGGTGTGCCGGATGCAAACTCCTCGGTGACAACCGGAATTTTCTTCAGCAAGTAGGAAGCCTCATTATCCACTGGAACGATCTCATCGCGTGAAAGTGAGAAGGCAATCGCCATGCGTGGATGGCAATGTACAACGGATAGCGCAGGGGTCATTTTGTAAATTGTGCGATGTGCCAGTAATTCAGTGGAAGCCAGGGCCACTCCGCTGTCATTTTTCTCCAGGCCGGTTTCAATCAGGTCACCCGGTTTGAGATTTCCAAGCATCGCGCCGCGGCGCTTGATCACAACCCGATCTCCCAGACGTACACTGAGATTGCCGCCGTGTGAGCTGATCATTCCGGCAACATACAGGTCACGGCCGATGGCACGAAATTGTTCAAAGATACGTTCGTCGATCATAAATACTCCTTTTCGTCGGGAACCTCTATAAATCCGCTAAGCTTAGCTCTTGCAGCTTCTTTGGCGTGGGCACGCCATTTTCATCCCAGCCGCGACCACGATAATATTCCTTCAGCATGGGTTCGAGCTTGACAACCCATCCCTGTGATGGCCCATCTGCAGGTGCTTCGTTCAGCAGGCGCGGCGGCAGCGTATCGTCTTTGCGACTGAAGCCTTCACGCAGGTTGTACAGTCTTTCCAGATTCCATACGCGCTCTCCCACTTTGATCATGTCACCTGTTGCATATTGAATACCTGTTACAGTTGAAAGAGCGCGTGCGAAGTACTCATCCGCGACACCCATATTGGTGAATTTACAAATCACAAGCGAATCAATCGCGGCGCTGGAGTTCTGATGCAGGATCACAAAACGGGATTTGCCCTGCACCTGGAAACGATCGATCAATTTGGGAAGCCCCAGCACCTCCAGCCCGACCATGTTCCCGCGCATGTGACAGCCGCCGCGATTCGAGGTGGCATATAGTAATCCCTGT
>DASTJG010000646.1:0-2360 GCA_035716785.1 Anaerolineales bacterium | reverse complement strand
GATGGGCAAGGCAGTTCAGCGCATGCCAGAATATCGTTTTTCTCATTTTGTTCCTCATTGAACCTTATAATCCGGCGAAGGGAAGAATACCTGATAGCTCTTTCACTCTGCTGCGGGTTCCAGCAACAATTTACGAGGCTTTTCCTTATAGTGGACCCATTCCCCGTCTGGCAAACGAAGCCAGGCTTCCCCACCCCCAATGGAAACCACCAGTGTGTCAAATGAAGTTGCAATGGACTGAGGCACATTCTCCTGATGCAGCACAACAGGTACAGATGTCAAAGTTTCGCCATCGTCGAGCGATTGATAAATGCCCAGATCCTCCATGTAATAAAAATCAATCGGGGGTTCTGTTTTCACTGTGACCGGCCAGTTCGAACTGCAAGGCAGCGCGGCCTCTCTGTCAATGGCAGGGTCTTTGCTCCAGGTAATTCCACCGTCGTGACTACGGTACGCCGTGTATGTCACGTTGGAAAAGAGAACAATCGAGTCATCGTCCCTGAGGGAAAGGCAGTCATAAGGCAAGGTGCGAGGAGACATATTCGTCAGCAATAGATCAAGTAATGATGGCCCAACAAGGATCAGAGCCAAACTGGCAATCGCTACAAAACCAACCCAAAGACCTGCAATTGTGTAATGCTTTCGAGATGTTATTGGCAATGACTTCGTCGGATTTCCGGCCAGATGTACAACGTAGGTTCCCACAACCAAATCATGGACCCCCTGCCGCGTTTCCCAATTGAATATCATGGTATAGAGAATGGCTCCACCCAGACCAAAAATCAGAACAGATAAAAACCATGCCGTCACAGAGTTTTGAAGCATCAGGAGCGGCCACTCATCGAACAGAACTGGCACGGCTAAAACAGCGCTTCGGATGAGCGAGCGAACAGGCTCAATCGGCGCGTTATTTTTGCCGCGTACTGCGATTTTCAACACACGCTTGCCAATCGTCTGCCCGCCGCCAACTTTCGAATTCATGATGCCAAAGTAAGCAGTCATGAAAAGTACCCCCGCAAGATAGCCATAACGCCCAAGACCAAAAGGGAAGGATGAAACTATCGCATTAATTACTAATCCAATGATTCCGACTAAAATGTAATCCAGAAACCAGGCAAAAAGTCTGCGCCAAAAACTTGCAACAGGTAAAAACATGAGAGCAGGTTCAGGATGAATTTCCTGTCCATTTTCATAAACTATGCCATTCTGCGATGAATTGGGTGTGTTTAGCATGGGTTCTCTATTATTAAAAATGAAGTGCAAATCGGGGGAGACGACTATGGTCTGTGATAACAAGCCGCCGTTTCCAAGCCAATAAATTGTGGCACACTGCAGTTGCCTTTACAACTGACGAAAATCATCAATTCTTACCCCCTCTGTCCTTCGGACCGCTTCGCAGTGCCCCAAATACGACGATGAAAACTTCGAATGCCCATTCAGCATTAAACTCGTCGTGTTTGGGAGAGACTGAGAGGGGTCACGGCTTCACTTCAAATACACTCCCTGCTCCTCGGCCCCCCACATCCGGGAAGTAAAACTCACTGGCGGTCGGCGGGATGACCTTGAACACACCCGCGGTGCTGGCACGCGCCAGATAAGTGTAGACGTACGTGCCGGCAGGCAGATAATCGGCGGAGAGCACGATCTTCTCGTCGCGCCGTTCGATGTGCGGGAAGTACCACCAGCCCCAGCCGCGTTCTTTGTAGTCATTGAGCGTGTACGATGTGGGGACGGCGGTATCGGTCAGGATCGTGGCGTCGACCGCCTCCAGCCCCGCGGGCAGCGGATCATCGATCACGATGTAGTGCACCGCCGCCGGGACCACCACTGTCAGGCGGACGCGTACGAGCTCGCCGCGCTGGATCTCGGTGATGGGATTCTTGGAATCGTCCAGCGTGAAATACTGCCGCGAAAGACTGACGCCCTGGTCCAGCGGCTCGACCTCCTCCACAGGTAGTTCCGCGCTCAGATAGGCGCTGTAGTACAGGTTGCCGGTCCCGTCGCTGCGCGTGAAAACGAGATAATTCGCGGTCTCCTTCAACAGGTCTTCCAACTCCACCTGCAGTTTGACAGTTTCGGTCAAATTCGTTTTCGTAGCCTGGCCCTGTTCGAGCATCTCGCCGTTCAAGCCGATGGCAAAGGCGTAGCTTGTATTGTATTCGTGCGCGGCGCGCATCCACTGGGTCAGCGCGATCAGCGACCAGGCTGTTTCCTGTGTGGTGGACCAGTGTCCGCTGTTACGATGAGCCATCAGCCAGCGCACTGCGTTCGCCGTGACGGGGCTATCCGGGTTGATTTGCGCGAACGCGTTCAACACGATGGCAGTCGTGCGCGTATCGGTGTTCCAGTTCCAGGTATCG
>DASTJG010000645.1:0-9868 GCA_035716785.1 Anaerolineales bacterium | reverse complement strand
ATGGCGCTGGCAAAGATCAACGGGATCATGCCTGCCAGGTTGACCATTAAAGGCAAAGTCGGCTGGGGCATTCTCACGTTTTTGCCGCGCTGGATCGCATAGAAGACCTGACTCTTTTGCGGGTACATGATCGGTACATTGCGGCGGCCCTGCTGAACATAGACGATCGCCAGCACGGTGACTACAATCACAACCAGCATCGCAGCGAGCAGGACCCAGCGATTGGCTTCATCGACCCACAGACGCCCAATGTTCTGAGGAATCTGCGAAACAATGCCTGCGAAAATAACGAGTGACAGACCCTGACCCCGGATGCCATATTCCGAGATCAATTCACCGATCCAGATGGCGAACATCGTCCCTGCGGTCATCACCAGCAAAACCATCAGGGAGGACAGCCAGTATTCGCTTGTGAAAGAAAAATTGATAACCGGCTTACCCAACGCACTGATTGACAGCGAGTTGAATATATTGATTTGGCCGATGGCGGAAAGGATGGCCATTGGAACGGCCAGGTAATAGGTCCACTTCTCCATCCAGCGGCGTCCTTCACGCTGATCTTCCTGCATCCGGCGCTGCAAAGCAGGAATAATCGGAACCAGCAGCTGCAGGATGATCTGGGCAGTGATGTAGGGATAGACACCCATGGACAGGAGCGAAAAGTTTTGGATGGTGCCGCCAGAGAGCAGGTTCAGGAAGCCAAGAAAACCTCCCTGACCGCTTTGAGATTGGAAGAAGGCGGCCAGAGCCTCCCGGTCAGCGCCAGGGACAGGGATATTGGCTGCAATGCGGAAGAGTATCAACAATGCCAGCGAGATCAGCAGTTTCTTCCGGATGTCTTGCGAGCGCCATAAAAAGCGCCACGCGGATTGTTTCTTTTCAGGCATATCTGGACATTCCTTCTTGGCTCAGTGCTAACCAATCAGCTCGACGCTGCCACCGGCGGCCTCGATCTTCGCCTTGGCGCCCGCGCTCACACGATGAGCATGGACTTTGAGCGCAACCTTCATCTCGCCGCGTCCCAGAATAACGACAGGGTTACGCGGGTCACGCAGCAAACGAGCTTCCTGCAGCGAGTCGGGATTCACTTCCGCATTCGCCTTGAAGGATTCGGTCAACTGATCCAAATTGACTTCGTTGTATTCAACCTGATCGCGCGGCGTAAATCCCTGACCACGCATAAATGGCAGGCGGCGATAGAATGGCAGATTGCCACCCTGACGATACATATGTCCGCCTTGGCCGGAGCGCGCGCCCTCACCCTTGGTACCGCGACCGGCAGTTTTACCCTGCCCCGCGGAGATACCACGTCCCACGCGCTTGCGATTCTTTTTTGAGCCCGGATTGGGCACGAGATCGTGTAGTTTCATCTTTCTTTACCTACTCTTCGACCTGAACGAGATGAATGATTTTGCGGATCATTCCACGCACAGCCGGGTTATCCTTGTGTTCAACAGTCTGATGCATGCGGCGCAGGCCCAGCGCGAGCACGGTTTGCTTCTGGTCCTTGGTAAAACCGATCGGACTGCGAACCAGTGTCACGCGGACGGTCTTCCCGCTGGTTTCCTTTTTAGGCATGTTGTTTCCTCCGTTCCCAGAACGGCAACAAATCATTGACATTCTTGCCACGGCGGGCAGCTTCCCCCTGTGGGGATTTCAACTGCTCGAGAGCATCGAAGGTTGCCTGTACCACGTTCAGAACATTGGCACTGCCCTGAGATTTCGTCAAAATATCGCGTACGCCGGCCACCTCGAGCACCGCGCGCACACCACCTGCCGCGATCACGCCCGTACCGGGGGAAGCAGGCTTGAGCATTACGCGTGCACCGGCGACCTTGCCCAGCACCTCATGCGGGATGGTCGTCCCGGCGAGATTGACAACGCGCATGTTTTTGCGGGCACGTTCCGAAGCCTTGCGCATGGCATCCGGCACAGCATTGGCCTTGCCGACACCCATGGAGATGGTGCCCTTCTTATCGCCGACCACGACGGTCACACGGAACTGAAAGCGACGACCACCCTTCACAACTTTGGCAACGCGGGCGATCTCGATGACGCGCTCTTCGAACTGGTCCTGCGCTTCAAAATTCTGTTGTTCAGCATTCGATGATTCGTAATCTGTCATTTCTTTCTCCACTCGAGCCTAGAATTGCAGGCCGCCTTCGCGGGCGCCATCGGCAAATGCCTTGACGCGTCCCATATAGCGGAAACCACCGCGATCAAAGACAACCGACTGGATGCCTTTGCTCTTGGCGCGTTCCGCCAGTACTTGACCGACCAGTTTGGCCTGTTCCGATTTCTTCAGGCCTTTTACCTTTTCGCGCAGATCGCGGTCGACTGTCGAAGCGGAGAGCAGCGTATGACCGGACTGATCGTCGATCACCTGGGCATAAATGCCAGAGAGACTCTTGAAGACGTTCAAGCGCGGACGTTCCGCGGTTCCCGCTAAATTTTTGCGCACGCGCACATGACGGCGCTCGCGCGCGAGAGAACGAGAATTTTTCGCCATGACTTACTTGGCTCCTTTCCCGGCCTTACCGGCTTTGCGGCGGATCCTCTCGCCAGCATAACGAATTCCCTTGCCATGGTATGGCTCGGGCGGTCGCACCCGCCGGATCTCCGCCGCGGTTTGACCCACGACTTCACGGTCATACCCTATGACTTTGATCTGGCGTGTCTTGAGATCAACATCAAACGAAATTCCGGCCGGAGGCGGGACTTTCACAGGATGTGAATAACCAACAAAAAGGGCCAGGTCCTTTCCCTGCATTTCGGCGCGGTATCCCACACCATCCACTTCCAGGATCACCTCAAAGCCCGTGCTAACACCATGCACCATGTTCGCGATCACGGCCCGGGTGGTACCGTGCAAAGCGCGTTCGGTGGCATTATCTGATTTGCGCTTGATCACCACCTGACCATCTTCCATCGCAATCTCGATCAGCGGTGAAAAAGTCCGCTTCAATTCGCCTTTCGGCCCTTTGACATGGACATCCGAACCCTTGACGTTGACTTGCACGCCATTCGGAACTGCCACTGGTAAACGTCCAATACGAGACACTACGACCTCCTGCCTACCATACTTTGCAAAGGATCTCGCCGCCCACGCCCAACTGGCGGGCGCGTGCACCGGTCATCACACCCTTGGGTGTGGAAAGTATGGCAACACCAATCCCTGAAAGCACCCAGGGGATGTCCTGCTTTTTGGTATAGATACGTCGTCCGGGCTTGCTGACGCGCTCGATCCCGGTAATAACAGGACGGCGTTCGCGTCGCTCCCCGACGTATTTAATCTTCAAGCGTAAAACTTTTTGGGGCGAATCGTCACTTTCCGCGATATCAAACCCTTCGAGATAGCCTTCATCTTTCATGATCTTGGCAATCTCGATCTTGAGCTTCGAACTCGGCATGGCAACCAGTGCGTGACCTGCAGTCACAGCGTTGCGGATGCGAGTCAGCATATCAGCAATCGGATCCATAATAGTCATGCTATCACCTCCACCCGCTTACCAGGAAGACTTCACGACACCAGGGATCTTGCCCTGTAATGCCAGTTCACGAAAACAGATTCGGCACAGGCCGAAACGGCGAATATAGCCTCGCGGGCGTCCACAACGGACGCAACGATTGCGCACCTGGGTGGCATGCTGCCGGCGAGCTTCACGATATTGCATAGCTTTCTTTGCCATAATTTATGCTTCCTTCTTGCTAAACGGCATACCAAGCAGCTGCAACATTACACGCGCCTGGTCATCGTCTTTGGCAGTGGTCACAATGGTGACCTCCATGCCGCGCAGTTTGTCAATTTTGTCATACTCGATCTCCGGAAAGATCAGTTGATCACGCAGACCGAGCGTGTAATTTCCGCGACCATCAAATGCGTTGGCAGAGACACCGCGGAAGTCGCGCACGCGTGGCAGAGCCGTGCTCATCAAGCGGTCCAGGAAGGCCCACATGCGGTCGCCACGCAGGGTAACCTTGGTCCCGATCAAGCGGCCTTCGCGCAGCTTAAAGTTCGCGATGCTCTTGCGGGCCTTGGTCATGACCGGTTTCTGACCTGTGACAATCGTCAGATCGTTGACCGCAGCTTCCATGGCTTTGGGATTATCCATCGCCTCGCCCATGCCAATGTTGACGACGACCTTGGTGATGCGCGGCACCTGCATGATATTCTTGAGATCGAACGCCTTGCGCAGAGCAGGGACAACCTCTTTGTTATATTTTTCTTGCATTCTATTCATTACGTTCACTCCGCGGCTAATCGATCAGTGCCTGACAATTTTTGCATACGCGACGAACCCCATCCTCATCACGCTGAACCGCAACACGAGTAGGCTCACCGCACTTCGGGCAGACCAGCATCACGTTCGAAATGTCGATCTTTCCCTCGAACTGGATGCGCCCCGGGTTGATGTTGCGACCGGCCTGGGTCTGGACCTGCTTCTGGTGCTTGGTGCGGATGTTCACACCCTGCACGACAATGCGGCGGTCTTCCAGAAAGACATTGATCACTTCACCGCGCTTGCCTTTGTCTTCCAGACGGCCACTAATGACTTCTACGGTATCGCCTTTACGAATCTTGACTCTCATACCTAAAACTCCTCAACCTACAGCACTTCGGGAGCCAGTGAAACGATTTTCATAAATCCTTTTTCACGAAGCTCTCTGGCAACGGGGCCAAAAATGCGAGTGCCTTTTGGGTTGACCCCATCGGCATCCAGGATCACCGCAGCGTTATCATCGAAGCGGATGTAGGAACCATCTTCGCGACGCCATTCCTTCGAGCAGCGCACGATGACGGCCCGTACTTTTTCGCTTTTCTTCACGCCACCTTGCGGCGCGGCGGACTTTACGGATGCAACGACCACATCGCCAATACTGCCATATTTACGGGTGGAACCACCGAGCACGTGGATCACAAGCAATTCGCGTGCGCCGGAATTGTCGGCAACCTTGAGGCGGGACTCATGCTGAATCATTGTTCGCCTCCGCAGCCTTGGGCTGTTCTTCTTCCTTCAGATCCACATCCACATTCAGATCGGCAACGCCGGTATCGGCAGTGCGGATCTCCTTTTTTACAATGCTTTCCACGACCCAGCGCTTGTCACGCGAGAGCGGGCGGGACTCGACGATCTGAACCTGATCGCCAACCCGGCAACCGATCTCATCGTGAGCCTTCACACGCCGGCTGGAATGAACGACCTTGCGAAACAGTGGATGGCGGAATTTACGGGAGATTTCCACCACGACCGTCTTGGTCATTTTGTTGCTGGTGACGACACCAGTCATACGACGACGATTGTTCATGCTTTACCTTCCGTCTCAGCCTTCGGCTGCTCTTTCAGAATAGTCTGCATCCGAGCAATGTCACGGCGCAAAATGCGCAAACGGCTGGTATCTGTTAACTGGCCCATCACCTGCTGGAAGCGCAGCTTCATCAACTCCTCGCGGGCATCCGCCAGCTTTGTTTCAATTTCGCCTGATTTCAGGTTACGCAGATCAGCGGGTTTGGTTGCTTTCATGCCTGCTCTCCTGCATCATGACGAGCCACGATCTTGGTTTTGATCGAGAACTTATACTGGGCATTCTTGAGCGCCTGGACTGCTGTGTCCGAATCCAGGCCGCCGACCTCGAACATAATGCGGCCGGGTTTGACGACTGCCACATAGTATTCGACGTTGCCTTTCCCGGAACCCATGCGGGTTTCAGGCGGTTTATGGGTATACGGCTTGGCCGGGAAGATTCGGATCCACACTTTCCCGCGCCGCTTCATTTCACGGACAATGGTCCGGCGGGCGGCTTCGATCTGGCGGGCAGTCACCCAGCCTGGTTCGAGGGCCTGCAAGCCATATTCACCGAAGCTGACCTCGGCGCCGCGCAGGGCCTTGCCTCGCATACGACCGCGCATTTGCTTGCGCCACTTTACACGTTTTGGCATCAACATAATCACTACCTCATCAAGAGACAACGTCGCTACGCAGCTATTCGCTGACGTATACGCCTTCCGTTGCCTCCGCCTTTTCTTCGATTTCAGGCACAGCTTCGCCTTTGTAGATCCAGACTTTCACACCAAGCTGACCGTAGGTTGTATGAGCTTCCGACTTGGCGAAGTCCAGATTCGCACGCAGCGTCTGCAGAGGCACACGTCCATCCCGTAATGTAACATCACGGGACATTTCCGCGCCGCCCAGACGTCCACCCACTGTGATCTTGATGCCCTGTGCGCCCTGTCGCATGGCCTGTTGAATGGCACGTTTCATCGCACGCCGATACGCAATACGGCGCTCAAGTTGATCAGAAACGTTACGCGCCACCAGCATGGCATCAGTATCCGGTGAACCGATCTCTTTAATATCCAGGTCCACTTTCTTGCCGACCAGCGCTTCGAGTGCCTGGCGAATTTTCTTCACGCCTTCGCCCTTACGACCGATCAGGATCCCGGGCTTGGCGGTATGGATTGCAACGCGGATCTTCCCTGGGAAGCGCTCGACCTCAATGCGGGAAACGCCTGCCTTGTTGTTCTTGATCGTATCGGGCAGATCCTTGCGGAGCTTGCGCACTTCTGTATTCTTGGCCGCGCCGCCTTTGGAATCCATTCCCTGCAAAAGGCTGCGGATGGCAAAATCCTGATGCAACTGATCGCGATATTGTGAACCCTCAGCGAACCAGCGTCCCTGCCAGCCCTGATTGATCCCAAGGCGCATACCAACTGGATGTACTTTTCGACCCATAATTTCTCCTTACCTTCTACGCCCCGCGCTCGCGCAAGACGACAGTAACATGGGAATTGCGGCGAAGTATCGGTTTGAAACGACCGCGCGCACCAAACCGGCGCCACTTGCGAGTGGGAGCCTCGTCAGCAAAGATCTTGGCCACGTACAGATCATCGCGGCTGACGCCAAAGTTCTCCTCAGCATTTGCAACAGCAGAGGCAAGCAGTTTGCGGACCGGCAACGCAGCCGCCTTGGGAACGAAGCGCAGTGTTTCCAGAGCTTCGTTCGCGCCCTTGCCTCGTACCAGGTCAACGACCAGGCGTACCTTCTGGGCAGACATGGGGAGAAAACGTAAATGGGCCTGAATATCAGTCATTGTTTACTCTCCTCCACCTAAGCCGGCGTGGCTTTCGTAGTCGGCGCGGCCTTCTCGGCAGCCATGTGGCCGCGGAAGGTACGCGTCGGGGCGAATTCGCCCAAGCGGTGGCCGACCATGTTTTCGGTGATGTAGATCGGGACATGCCGGCGGCCATCATGCACGGCGATCGTATGTCCAACCATCTGGGGGAAGATCACGCTGGCGCGACTCCATGTGCGCAGCACTTTCTTCTCGCCTTTCTGGTTCATCGCTTCAATTCTCTTCAAAAGCTTGGGCTCGATGTATGGGCCCTTTTTCAATGATCTTGACATATCGTACCTCTATCCATTAACGGTTCGTCTTGCTACGACGACGCACAATATACTGGTCGGTTTTCTTGTTTTTGCGGGTCTTGTAACCCAGCGTGGGTTTGCCCCACGGGCTCTTCGGACCGGGCAGACCGATCGGCTGACGACCTTCGCCACCACCATGTGGATGGTCGCGTGGACTCATGGCTGAGCCGCGCACGGTCGGGCGAATGCCCTTATGACGACTGCGACCGGCCTTACCAAGTTTGACATTTCCATGATCAAGATTGCCGACCTGTCCAACGGTCGCGTAACAGACCTGGCTGATCAGGCGAACTTCACCGGAGGGCATGCGCACCTGCGCAAAATCGCCTTCCTTGGCGAGCAGTTGCGCCGCGCCACCCGCCGAGCGGACCATCTGGCCACCGCGTCCCGCACGGACCTCGATGTTGTGGATCAGCGTACCAACGGGGATGTTGGCGATTGGAAGCGCATTACCTGAACGGATCTCGGCTCCCGCGCCAGCCATGACAGTGTCGCCGACTTTGAGATCGATCGGTGCGACGATGTAACGTTTTTCACCGTCGGCGTAGTTCAGGAGTGCCAGACGGGCGGTACGGTTCGGGTCGTACTCGATCGCCGCCACTTTGGCGGGGATGTCGCGCTTGTCGCGTTTGAAATCGACGACGCGGATGAAGCGACGGTGTCCACCGCCGCGATGGCGGACGGTGACGCGTCCATAGGAGTTGCGGCCACCGCTCTTGCGCAACGGCACGAGCAGGGAGCGCTCCGGCTTGGACTTGGTAATTTCTTCAAAGGTATGACCGGTCATCCCACGGGTGCCCGGTGTTACCGGTTTATATTTTTTGACTGCCATTACTGCACCCCTTCAAAGATTGGAAGTGTCTGACCCGCGGCCAGGGTAACGACTGCCTTTTTATAAGCAGCTTTGCGAACCAGCAAGCGTCGGCTGCGAAGGCGGCGTCCTCGTTTGGCGGGAACATTGATAACATTTACACGCACAACGTTTACATCATAGATCGTTTCAATTGCATCCTTGACCTGGGTGCGCGTGGCAGTGTCCGCAACAATAAAAGAGTACTGATTTAATTTGCCAGATTGATAGCTGGATTTTTCAGTTACCAATGGACGGCGAAGGACTTCATACGCAGTTGTCATTTTCTTCTCCTATCCTAAAGTCGCCACCAGGGCATCCAGGGCCTTCACCGGCAAAATCAGCTTGTCATAACCGAACAGGTCACGGATGTTCAAATAACTCGCCAACAATACCTTTGTATCGCCAAGATTATTGGAAGTCCGTGTAACAAGGTCATAGGACTCGCCCTTTTCGGGAAGCAGGACCAGCGCCGTGGAAGCCCCAACCAGGTTCTTCAGCGTCGTAGCCATGGCCTTGGTCTTGGCTTCAGAGAGAGAAAACTCGTCGATAACAACGACACCGGCTTCAGCTGCTTTGGCCGATAAAGCCGAACGAAGGGCAGCCTGTCGCATCTTTTTCGGCATGCGCTGTTCATAGCTGCGGGGATGCGGGGTGTGAATGCGTCCACCGCCCACCCACTGCGCTGCACGGCGGGAACCCTGGCGGGCACGCCCGGTCCCTTTCTGCTTGTAGGGCTTTGCGCCGCCACCAGCGACTTCGCCGCGTACCTTGGTCTCGTGTGTGCCAAGACGCGCATTTGCCATCTGACGGACATAAGCCTGATGCATCAAATCTATATTAATGGGGGCCTCGAAGATCGCGGAGGGAAGTTCCACCTCGCGCAGCTTCTTGCCTTCCAGATCTAGAACATCTACTTTCATAGTTACCTTGCTCCGATTTCTCCAGCAATTACTGCTTGCGAGCCTCTCTGATGACGACCAAGCCGCCTTTTCCGCCGGGCACTGCACCATGAACGCCGAGCAGATTGCGCTCTGCATCCACCAGCACGACCTTCAACGCCTGAACAGTGACGCGTTCGTTGCCCATATGTCCGGGTCCGCGCGCGTTCTTGAGCACACGACCTGGAGTAGTACCAGAGCCGCGTGAACCAGGCGCGCGCTGGCGATCAGACTGACCATGCGTCGCCTTGCCACCTTTGAAGTGGTAGCGTTTGACCGCGCCGGCAAAGCCTTTGCCCTTGCTTGTGCCGACCACGTCGACATGCTCACCGACTGCAAAGACATCGACAGTCAATTTATCGCCTACATTGACAGCTTCTTTTGAACGAAACTCGCGCAGAAACTTCATGGGAGGTAATCCATTGACTTTCAAATGTCCCAGTTCACCGGCTGCCAATTTCTTGGGGTGAATCTCGCTGTAGCCAAGCTGGATCGCCAGATACCCGTCACGCTCTTGAGAACGTACCTGGGTAACGTAACATGGCCCAGCTTCGATGATCGTCACAGGATGCGCGACGCCTTGCTCATCGAAGATCTGGGTCATGCCGATCTTCTTTCCAATAAGCCCTTTTAACATACTCGGTTTTCTCCTT